>JBGVSY010000090.1:0-3762 GCA_041862235.1 Nitrososphaeria archaeon
TTTACGGGTGGTTTCTCTCTGATGGTTCTCCTGAGGCTTGGTTGTTCTGAGGGTGATTGGTGGCGAGGCTGGGCAGGGCAAGAGGTTAGTCTCAGTTGGCCTAGGCCTCGCCCTCTTGTTCATGGCTGTTGTGTCTGTGATGGATCAAGCGAGGGGTGAGGAGGTTGTGAGGGGGGTCCTGGCTGTAGGGCCGGGTTACAGCTTTGTCTCTCTTCCCTGCGTCAACACCTCCTTCACGGCATCAAGTCTTCTGGACGCCCTTGGGGATGCCGCTAAGAGCATCTTCTACTATGACCCCGTGACTCAATCGTACGTAACGTACGACAGAAACCTGGCGGGTTTCGGAGTTCAAGACGACTTCCCGATCGAGCCTGACGCCGCTCTCAAGCAGGGTCATCACGCCGACGATCGAGATCAACACAGTATTTGAGGTATTAACACTGCACGCCTCGACAACCTGGAGTCTATTGGACAATCCGATTCGAATGAGCGCCCTTGACGCTCATCTCAGCCTCCACAAGGAGTGTTTAAACCGATGCATTGCCTCATCACTTTCCCTCACCTCCGAGGATATACCCGTCACATGGTCCAAATCACTAACACACGGCCCGAGTTGTCTCCAACCTGAGTACCACCTATCCTCCGACCCGATGACAGTCAGAGGAAAAGATGAGGTCTCACCGTTTCGCAGACGTCATCGTCCGTCTCGGCTGACGACGACCTGGGCAGGTGCTGAGAATACCAGTGCCAGCTTGCGAGAAAATCGCTGCCCGGATCTGACCAACTCAGTCGCTCCTTCAACTCACCGAGGGCCCGATTCACTTGCTCGACCACCAAGGTAGACCCACCTCGAGGCGACACGCAGGCCTCGTCGCACGTGCCACATCTCCTTCGAATACAACCCACGCAGGTCGTTGAGTATTACTGCACTCCGACCAACAGTTCCGGCCTATGTGAAAAGATAGAAGGCGACGGGCGCTCCCTGGCCTAACTCTTGAACTGTTCACCCCCTGCACCTAAAGGCCCTCCAGCCACCCGAAAGAACAGCAAAGAAACACGAATCTCCCGCATTTTCTCCTATCCGAAGGTCGTCCGATTTGATCAATTGATGATCGTCCCCCTAGGCAACGACAAAGAAACACGTAGATGGTGCTTTCGCTCAGTTTCCTTTTCTGCAACCGATCTCCGAACCACATATTCATAAAACGAGTTGCCTCTGCATGGCCCGGCGCTGGTCTTGATCAAAAAACTAACCTCTCTGGATAGGTTTTTGCAGTCAAATTTGCAACAAAAGGCCTGCCCTTCCCCGACAAGACAGAAGTAGAGACCTTCGTAACCCTGCCCCGCGGAAAAGACACCAATTCCTACCTTCAAAGACACTTCGTCTTTCTGGTAGATGCCGCTGGAAGTCGATTGGGAAATCCGCACCTCAACGTTCACTAGGAAAACACAAACCCGTTTCACGGACACCTACATGTAACCTCGCTCCCCTGCCCTAACGGAAAAACGAGTCATCGACAGGCAACATGGTCTTCCGCTCCAAACATCGATCGATCGATCCAGTCAAATGTGCAATTCAGAGACCTCGTTAGGAGTGCTAAGCACCACGTGAGGAAAGACTGGTGACCCTGAAAAAAAGAAACGCTATGCCGCCGCCGCCACAAATGCGCTTGCCGAGGAAGCGTTCCAGCCATCAAAATTCCGAAAGATGGAGCTATCAGATCAGAAAGACAAACTCTGGGCGCAGATTTTCAGCCAGTGCAGTGGTGATTAAGGTATTACATTCGCGCTACCCTCGAGCCTGAACTCATCGAAGTAGGCACCCACGCCGATTCTGAGCCTCACAGGTCAACCAAAGGCGTGCCCCTCTCAACTTCACCCATTCGATGTCCCGCACAAGCAAACAGTCTCCCATCGCTATGCACCCAACGCTCTCCATTTGTTTCTTCTTCATGGCTGAGAACAGTCGGCTCAGGAACATCACCATGAAGAGGCACGACGGCTCTCCCTTCCGTCACGAAATGTCTCGATCGATCGAGCACCCTCACTTCCTACGCAACACTCATCCCTGCAGGCAGGAACCCAGTTCCCCGAAGGTAAGATCATGGTAGGACAAACTCCATAAAGCTAGCGGCCTCCCAGTCCCTGGACAAATCGCGAGAAGCTGATGAGTCTAAGACAAGCAGAACGCGCCCTCTTCTCAACTCGTTTCTGTGGTTTGGAGACGGTGATGGTTGCAACGTACAGTTCCTCCTAGTTGTCCGTGCTAGCCAAGTCAGTATCGTCTGGCGGCTGGAGCCAGCGATTGCGTAATACACAACCACGACGTTCGGCATGCCCGGCTCAAGCTTCCTCTGTCCTTCCCTTCCTAGGCCCTTCCACGTGGCAGCCGGCGATCGAACGAACACATATGCGATTGGCCTGGCCATCGCTAAAGCCCGTAGCATAGCCTGTTCGAATCGATCAAATGCCGATTTTCTTTCTTAAGCAGGATCAGCCAATACAAGCCTCTTCCTTAGCGGTATTACCCCTAGTCAACCCAGAGAGGGCAATGAATTCCCCCTCCGATCAAAGAGTTGCCGGCGAGGCCTGATTTCGCCCCCCGCTCGATCAGGTCCATCTAGAGGTCACGATCTCAACTCCCTCCGCAAGCAGTGCGATCGATCGAGAGAGCGCTGATCGGTGATACAGCGGAACGCTTGCACAAGACATCTTCCAACCAAAGTTCTAGACAGAAAAGGGCGCAAGGAGGACATTCGTCCCCATATGTGCCAAAAACGCTTTTAGAACATACGAGCACGCTAGCTGGTCGATGTCCCCGGGGAAAGTCAGATGTCCAAGCCCAGACTCCGGTCAGAGCTGACGCTGTTCGATTCAACAAACCTTGTTGTCGGGTCGATAATAGGTGCGGACATCTATGTCGCCTCATCGTTCGGAGCAGGATACTCAGCCCATCCTCACTCTTGGGGTAGATTGCCGCTGGAATCATAGCCATTGTAGTTGCCTTGTGTTTCGCTCAGTGTGCTGCCCTGCTTCCCAAGGTTGGTGGGCCCTACGCATACACGAAGGAGGCGTGGGGGCCCTTTCCAGGCTTCATCGTTGGCTGGTCCCTGTGGCTTGCTGAATGGGTTTCACTCGCTGTTTTCCCGGTCGCCTTTACACGCTATTTGATGTTCTTCCTGCCCAATCTTGGCTGGATATATCAAGTCATCGCCAAACCTCAGTTTCTGGCATTCCTTGCAGCAACAAACATAGCCGGAGTGAAGGCCGCCGGTAGAGCAAACGACATCCTCACCGTGGCAAAGCTTGGTCCCTTGGCGTTTTTCTCCCTTGCCGGCCTGATCTACATGATAGCAAATCCAGCTGTAGCTGAGTCAAATTTCTTACCTTTCTTCCCCTACGGGTTGGCAAAATTCGGTCCTGCGCTCGTCCTGATATTTTGGGCGTATGCAGGTTTTGAGATCTCAACCATACCGGCGGACGAAATAAAGGACCCGAGCAGAACTATTCCAAAGGCCATCGTTCTTGGAATCTCAATCGTAGCAATCTTCTACCTGACAACAAACACTGTCCTCTTTGGAGTAAGGCCTTCGAATCAGTTGGCTACAGACACCGCATCCCTAGCCTCGGCAACGAATGCGATGCTAGGCGCGAGCCCCACACCAGCACTGATCGGCGGATCCCTCGTAGGCTTCGGAGCCCTGATTTCTGTCGCTGGCTCTGACGAGTCGGGGATGATAGGCACCTCAAGACTGGGATACG
>JBGVSY010000091.1:0-11568 GCA_041862235.1 Nitrososphaeria archaeon
AAGCCCTTGTCGGCGACATAGGTGTCATAGATCCTACAGTAGTCACTCTTTCTCAGCTCTAAGTCGTTGGTCAGCGGAGTCCCCACGAGATGAGGAAAGCCGAGGGCTTCGATGACGTCGTGAGTAAGGTTTGCTCCAGTGGAAACGATGACGTCAACCATCTTGTACTTGATCATGTCCATCAAGGTCCCTTTCATCCCAGCGGGCACCATCGCTCCGGCCAGACCGAGGAAGACGGTTGGCCTAGCTCGGTCTATCTGCATCCTTTTGAGGACATCATATGCGTTGTAGATGTTCCTGCTCTGAAACGAAGTGGACTTAAGCTGCTCGACCAGATCCAATACCCTGGTTCTCTTCTCTACTCTTACTGGCCTTATTGGGCGACCGTATCCATGTTTTCTGGACCGCCCCCTCCCCCGTATTAGTCCCTTTTTTGTCATTTTGCCGGCTCACAAAAAGCCAAGGCAAAGGAAAAGACACTCACATCCCAGGTTACCGTCTCGACGTGTCTGCTCGACAACAACATATCTCTTGAAACGCTTCACGACATCATCACCATTTAAGTCTTATCTAGATCTGTGGTCGTTCCGATCGATTGCCAGAGGAACGATCCATCGATCATGCACGAAATTGCTCAGAAAGTCGGCATTGCTGCAATCGTCAAGGGTTGCGAAAATCAATCTGTGAAGCAGGATTAGGGACGTCAGTGACTCTTCTTGCGACTACGGGAGTTTCACAGTAGTACGTACAGCTATTGCAGACGGATTACCGGTGGGCTGCACAGGATGTCGAGAGGATTAACTTGCATCGAGAGACGAAAAGCGGTGTTATCAGTCGGCTGCACCTCGTCGACCAAGTTAGACACCACCACCTGGCATCGCAAGACATTGTTCCAGAGAATATCAGAGAAAGGTTGATAGAAATATTCGAGTCCTGGAATAGAGTAGCCGAGGAGCAAATACCCATCCCACGGAAGGTTAGGTTCGAGGTGTCGGGCTTCGTGCGTAAACTCCAAGATAGGGGATTCCGCATCACCGAACAGCAGTTGTTGAGAGACTCCATAGTTGAGGGATGGCGTATAGTGAAAGCCAAGTACTCCAATTCTTGCTTCCCGCGATCTGAAGAACAAGGATAGGCCGATCAAGGTAAGAAGACAGACACGTTCTGCTCACATTTCGACAGATGAGCCGCATATCCTTTGGGGAGCGCCTCGACACACCTAGAGATGAAGATCCGTCTCCGTACGCATCAGAGATATACGGAAGAAGCCTACGTTGCAGTTAGAAGTGAGCCGGAGGAATGAAGGAGCGCACTAGGAAACTCAACTTGCGACCGATTAGACCGACGTTCAAACTGTGGCTGGAAACGAAGAGCGGGTACGCCCTGGGAGAAGGTGGGGTCAGACTTCTCCAAGAGGTGGAAAAACACGGCTCTATCACCGACGCTGCAAAGTCTCTTGGTATGTCGTATCGATATGCCTGGGGACTCGTCCGAAAGATCGAGAAGAACATCGGGACGCCAATGCTTGATACTTACAAAGGAGGGAGCCACGGAGGTGGAGGAGCCAGGGTGACACAAGCTGGGCTCACGATTATCAGAAAGTACAGGGCTTTGGAGGAGGAGATATCACACATCTTGAAATCCAATTGGTAGCCAAAGATAGAACGGCCTGTGTTATTGGACTTCGAAAGGAACTGCAACAGCATCAACTAAAAGAGAGAATCTCAGTATGATTTCAACGTAGTTAAGATCGTGATTGATTTCTTCCAGGCTCGAGACCCAAACGTCGGCAATCATAGTGCAGATCGGCTCAACGATCTGTGAAAGCTCGTTCGTTCGGTCATGACCTCACTCTTGTGCACTGGTGGATTGATCAACACGAAAGCTCGGAACGTCCGGAGCAAGTCCAGGGTTGCGTTTCCACTATCTTTTTTGAAGATTTGGATTCAACGCAATTCTCACCGATCGTCTCGAGTGCGCAGCCGATGTAACACGCAGATCACCGTCCATCAATCGATATTAACAGTACTCTCTTCGTTAGTCCTTGAATATGCCTAAGGTACTTCCTTCATCTTCTCGCGTTATTACGACAAAAAATTCCTTTCATCGATCCAGTGGCTACGGCGGTAGACGGTTGTGTTTAAATTCTTGGCCGTTAACGACTAGAGCAAGAACGCGGGCGAGAGACATGAAGTTCAGTCTTCGAGGAGAGAAGGTCAGAGTTCTAACTCCGCGGCCAGAGGAGGACCGGTGGTTCTTCGGGGAACAGCTCACGAATGTTGCAACACAGATGAAGATCCAAGCAGAGAGGCTGGGGAGAACAGCAGACAAGCTCTCTGGCCGAGGCAAGACGATGTTCGAAAAATGTGTACGCGCGCAAGTGGAGAAAGACTCGTCTCGAGCTGCAATGTACGCCAATGAAGTTGCACAGCAGCGAAAGATGTGCCGCCTAATCTTGAAGAGTGAGCTCGCGTTGGAACAGGTGATCCTGCGCCTTGAGACCGTCAGGGAATTCGGGGATATCGCGAAAGTGCTCGGCCCGGCCGTGAACACGGTGCTGCAGGTTCAAACCGAAATCGGAGGTCTGGTCCCGGAAGTTGGCATGGGTTTGAGCAAGATCGACGACATGCTAGCTTCACTGATGGTTGAAGCAGGGAGCATATCAGGCGAGACAGTCACCGTACAGATGCAGGACGAGGAGGCACAGAAGATCCTTCGAGAAGCATCAGAGGTAGCAGCGGAGCGACTAAGATCCTCGTGGCCCGAGCTCCCGGAAAGCCGCGGTATCCCAGAGCTAGAGCCAACAAACAGGTAGGTCGACGAAAGGCATCCGACCTGGTCGTGACTTCCTCCCAGTCAAACCGTCACTGAGCGGCCTATGGACTGCTGTTCTGACTGGAGAGAGGCTAATCTGTAGATCTATCTGCGCCTAGGATGCTGTCTCCTTGGTCTCTTCTTTCGTAGGTCTTTCAGCCTCGAGTTGCTCTAGCCTCTTGCTGAACCCCTCAATTGTCCTTGCCCTCTTGCCCACCATTTCGGTTAGAAGCTTGTTCTCGGATTCACAAGCGGCAAGCTTGGCTCTAAGCCGAGCTATCACCTTACGTAACTCGCGAGACTCGATCGGCAGCTCAGACTCGGACTTCACCCTCTGGATCTTTCCTTTCACCTCTCTGACAGACATATTCTCGAGCTTCTCCTGTAGCAAGCTTTCCAACTCTTTCTTCATCATCTGACGCGGCAGGAATATGCCATATGACTGGGCGAGTTTTCGCATGTCGTCGACCCTCAGCTTGCCTATGACCGACTTCTTTGTCTCTTTGCTGGACGTTGGTGTCACCCTCCCCAGTCCAATCCTACCCAGACTATATAAATCTCAGACTCGCGCGCTCCTCAGTCTCAGTTGATGGATTCATTGATTTTCAGCATCCACGACAACCGCTATGCAATACGGTCAAGACATATCTGG
Source organism: Nitrososphaeria archaeon (assembly GCA_041862235.1). Lineage (GTDB taxonomy): Archaea > Thermoproteota > Nitrososphaeria_A > Caldarchaeales > JAVZCJ01 > JBGVSY01. The sequence continues at coordinate 3,467 of JBGVSY010000091.1, forward strand.
ACAAAGGACCTGTCTATTGCAGGAGGGGGCTCAGTGGTACAAGGACCGATCGATCGGGGCCCTAATTGAAAGAGGCGAGGCACCTCTCTACTACAGTGACAGCTTGCGGTCAACTACCGGGTTCATGACAAAAAACATTTAGCCCTCGACGGCCTGGAGAGAACGCAATCGCTACCCTGTTGAATGACTCGGCGACCGCGGGGATATGAAATGCGGTTGTTTCAGATCGGGAAAATAGCACACATATGGATAAGGTGACACAAGTGGTTCGAAAATGTGTTGTGCTCGCGAGAGGTCTCGGCACCCGCATGCAGAAGAAAGCCGATGTCGACATTGGTGCCGAGGAGAACAAAATCGCTCACACGGGACTGAAGGGGATGGTTCCCTTCAGGGGCAGACCATTCTTAGACTACTCTATCCAGAACATACTCGACGCGGGGATCCGGGACGTATGTCTAGTAGTTGGGCCCGAGCACGATCTTCTCACCGAATACTACCGACGCGTCGCTGACCGCGTACCGTGGCTCAAGATATCCTTCGCCGTACAGGAGAAGGCTTTGGGAACGAGCGACGCGGTCTATGCTTCTAAGGACTATGTCGGTGACAAATCTTTCATCGTATTGAACAGCGACAACCTCTATAGCGCTCACGCAATAGCCCTTCTTCGCAGCCAACACAAACAGTGTTGCTACGTAGCGGGTTTCGACAAGGACGCCATGATCCGTGAGAGCAACATACAGGAGGAGCGTATCAACCACTTCGCCGTCGTTGAGGTCGACGGAGAATGGAACCTGATCCGGATACACGAGAAGCCTGAGGATCCGGACGTCTATAGGATGGACAACCGCGTAATTATCAATATGAACCTCCTTCGCTTCACCCCCGATGTCTTCAGGGCCTGCGAGAAGACCGCGCCTGATCCCGTTCGAGGAGAATATGAGATAACATCCACGATTCAGATACTTGTCGACGAAGGAAGAGTTCCAGTCAAGGTGGTCTACGTCAACGAGGGAGTTCTCGATCTGACCTACAAACGAGACATAGTTGCTCTCAGGAAGATTCTTTCTTCCAGGAGACTCGATTTCTGAGTTGACAAGCAGCATGTCTACACTGAGAAAGCTCTCGAAGCGAGACCGATCGATCGACAAGCCTTTAAGTTCGTGGGTGGTTTTGTCCCTCTACGAAAGTGGTAGAAGGGAACAAATTGTCCTCCACGCTTAGCTCACAGGTCAAACGCTTGGGAGCCCTCCTGAGAAGAGGCGCAGAAGACCAGGTCGAGGAGACAAGGGGTAAGCTCGAGTCCACGGTCGAAGCCTTCAAAGACTTCGTCTCCAACGTCATAGTCTCAAACTTCGACCCCGACAGAGCTTCTGAGACAGCTGAGAGGATGTTTGGTACAACAACGGCCAAGTTCGCGGCTGTAGACGGCTCCGAGGACCAGAAGCTCGTCTCAGGCCTAGCTGTCTTCTGGGGGGGAGCCTACGCGGCTACTGGCACGATAGAGTTCCGCAAGGGCCAAGCACCCAAAGTGAAATACGCAACAGGCTTCATAGAACAGGGTAAAGGCGTCTCGAGCTGCATCCCCGTCTACGTAGACCGGGTCAGTGAAGTGGACCAGGCAGTCATGACCGAACAAGACCGCGGACCGACCACGGTGAGCAAGGCTATGACAGAGCAAGCCGTTGTTGACAACTCAACCATAGCGAGCTGGATAATGACCTTCTCGGAGTACTACCTGGCTTACCAAATAGCAAAGAACAAAGAAGCCGACATAATCCTCCTCGACAGAAGCCTATCGACCACCCTCAACAGCCTAACCTACGACACTTCAAGAAGGTCAAGATGGGTTAGCGAGGGAGCAATACATGGCTACGAGGTCGACGGTGTCCCAATAGACAAGAACGACATGGGATATGGCAGACACCACATAGTCAACCCTGGCCTAACACTTCCACCAGCCAGAGGGGACTACATCCGATACGCGTTGGTCCTTCACATGCAACAAGCTGGAAAACCCCTCGGCATAGACCAGATCTGCAGAGGTCTCGGCATAAAGACGGACGATCGGAGGAAGAGGGCCCTGAACTTCCTCGAGAAATCCGTTCATGAGGGTTACCTGATAAAGTCAGGGGAGAAGTACGCCCCCAACCCGCTCTATCTCCGGAGCTGGCAGCGCGTCACGAAACTCGTGGAAGACATTGGCGGGCAGTTCTTCGAGGGAGTATCGGCAAATCCGATGCGCATCAAGAAGAAAGACGGCGACCACTGGATTACAACCCAGGACCTCGCTTTTCTGACACTGTACTGCATGGAAATGCTCATAGAAGAATGCTGGAGCAACAACGTGCTTCTAATAGGTATCACAAAGGACACAACTGCGAGAGACTTCAAGGGACACCTGGCACCCGTCTGCGGAAACGACGGAATATGGAACGTCGACGGAGAGAAACTGAGACAAGTCCCGAGCACAGACAGGATGCTCCTTCAAGCCACAAGCGTATATCATCACAAATACATGGCGGTGCCATGGAGCCTGGTCGAGTATGACACTGCCTTCCAAACCGTAGTGCCTGACTTCAAGCACCGCAAGGGCTTCGTCGCAGGGGGCAGAAGAAATAGGATTTCCCGCGAAAGGCTCTTCGTCAAGAGCTACATCCAGCTCGACCAGTCCCAGAGAGACCCACAGTTCAGGAGCAACGTCCTATTCATAGACCGACTCGCCTACCCTCAATACGACTGCGAAAACATCATACACTTCAGCCATCAGTATGGAGGAGCGGTAGAGCCGATGGACGTAATCCTCTATAGAGACAAGACCGTGCCCAATGAGCTGCAGAACCTAGTGATGGTCGTCCTGAGCGCCATGACTGCCAAGAGCATACCGGAGGTGTTCGGACACAACAAACCGCTGTTCATCGCAGACAAGATAGCAAAGGCGCAGAGGGCAAGGGCTAAAGGTATGGTGGACGGAACTGGCCAGTGGCTGACAGCCAATCCAGGGCTCAGGAAGTTCTGCTTCTACATGAACACATTTAGAGAAAGAAGGAGTGAAGTGGAATATGCAAGAAGAAGACGCTAGGAAATACTTCACAGACCTAGATGGAAGGTTCTCGGCAAGGCTAGCCGCCGTATACTCAGCCAGGAGAACGGAGGCACCATCAGAGACGACGGGAATCTCAGCGAGATACCAGTGTCAAGCCAAAGTCGAATACCAGAAAGATCTCATGGGCCTCCTTGAAGAGGGGATGCTGCTAGCCGTCAGAAATTTCAAGGCAAACCAGGAAAAGGGAAGAAGATACACGCTGCTGGAGATCTCGAGAGTCTTTCCGGAGCACTATGGCCTAAAGGGGCTGTCCGACTCCAGTTACTACCCGTACCAGTTTGAAATAATTGAACAGACGGTGACGGACTGGGAGACGGACGACAAAGCGATAATGATGATACAGCTGAATGCCATACCTCTGAACTACGACCTAGCGGTCGATGAGAGAGGAGGCTGCGAGTACATCAAGGGATTCACCTTCCCTGTGGTGGCGGAAAAGGTCTACATCGTTAACAAGGACACAATACATCAGATGTACAACCGACCCATCTTGGAGAGGATGAACAGACCTTGGAGAAGGATCGAGACAAGTCCCTCAGCCAGGGAGGATCCGAGGCTGGGTCTCGTGAAAATGTTTGAAACCGAAAAAGAGCGGATACCAATATACGTGGACTTCGAGAGGCTTGTGAGATATCACTTCGGAATCTTCGGCTTCACAGGCTCAGGCAAATCAAACCTCCTCTCAAATATCTTAAGGCGACTCATCTACCACACCACGGACACCAAGGTCGTCATCTTCGACATCTCGGCGGAGTACGCATTCCTCCTCCAAGATGTCGTCGCAGACCCTGACGTACAGTCAAGAGTGATACTGGAGACGCCCGCCAAAAACGCAGACCAGCTCTATAAGATCATGGTGAAACCTAGAGCCTTCGAGAGAGACCCTCGATCCAAGGCCACATTCCAAGACATGATAGACCAAGGTAAGGTGGGAACATACACGGAGGAAGAGACACTCATACCCACATTCGAGACCATCCTAGACCAAGTCCAGCAGCAGCGCGGCCCCAACACAGACAAACCCAACTACATCGACGCACTCGACTTAATCCAGACGAGCATCCTCTCATACATGAAGAAGGACAGGAAACGCCCAGGAGACGCCATCGACACAGGATTCGTGGATCACCTTGAAAAGCAAGCCAGAGAAGCCGTGGACATATTCCGGGTAAGCGACAGAAGCAACCTCTACGGCTGGGCGACCACGCGCTCCCAGCTCAAGCAAAGGCTCGAGCTAGCGGGAAGCGAGAGTGAGAAACAGCAAGGGTATACCAGCAAAGACATAGAGAAAATGTTGTCGCAAGATGTGCGTCTTCTAATCCTCTCCATCGTCGAGCCAAGTGTCATAAAGGAGCTGGCGATCGACCTTGCCCGGCGAACGCTGCAAACCAGAAAGAGGGAATTCAGGGTTGAGCCACCCATACTCTTCGTTTTCGATGAGGCACAAGAATTCGTGCCCGCATACGAGAAGGCAAGAGGAGTTGAGAGGAAGTGTACAGAACAGGTCGAGACACTGCTCAGACAGGGAAGAAAGTATGGTCTAGGGGGATGCATAGCAACCCAGAGAATAGCTTACCTCAACACCAACGCTCTACAGCAGCTGCACACATACTTCGTGGGACCTTTGCCGAGACCATATGATAGAACACTTGTCAGCAACACCTTTACTATAGACCAGGGAATATTGGAGAAAACCTTGGAGTTCGCACCCGGAGAATGGTTGCTCTCGAGCTACATCGCAACTGGAACCGAGAACGTGCCCGTATTCATAAAGGCCGATGACGCTGAAGCAGAAATCAAAGCGTTTCTCTCCTGATGAAGGGCGCCCAATGAAGTCGCGAAGCAGCTTCCATCCACTGATCGTCTCTCATGGAGACCAATGGCTCCGGGAACCCCCAGAAATGCCGACCTTCACTTATCGGGCGACACAATCATAGGGTTCTGACAAACTTCTTCAGCCGCCGGATGAAGACGCTTCGAGGCGGGTACCCCAGCGAGGAAGCGTACGAGTTCAGTTTCATGAGCTGCAACCCGCTCTTCAGCTTCCTCTGAATGTCCCGTATCTGCTGGCCTACGACGGCGTAGCAGGTGGCGTAGCCGGGAAACACACCCTCGTGCGCTGGGAAGAGCTGGAAGTAGATATGGCTCTCAGGAAGACCCGTTTCCTTGTGTGCCCAACGGATGAAGTCGAGAAGCCCCTGTTTGCCCGAGTTAATTCGTACATCACCTATGACCCTGAGGAACCGCGTTATCCGTCCCTTCATCACCTCAAACTCCAATTCGCGGTTGACAACCTTCAGCCCCCCCATCTGCCGCATCAGACGGACATAGTCTCTCTCGGCCGTGGTGAGCTTCTTCTTCCTCTCCAGCTTCTTCACTTCATCGAGAAACTCGAGCTCTCTCTGAAACGATATACCCTCCGAGGTCGGTCCGATGTGGAAGGTATCGATCAGCTCGATGGGGCGAGGACTCGCTGCGTAGCGGTGAGCGGAGTTGCTGTGGTGGACGCAATGCCCGTATTCCTCGTGAACGAGCAGGTCAAGAAGATCTGCGAAGGTCTTGACGGGGTCCCGCTTCTTCTCCGTGGTGACGAAGAAGTATTGGAAGGGATCACTGAAGGTGTTGAAGAACTGCGCCGCCCCGGTAGGTATTGTGCCCGACAGATATAGGGGTGTCTCAACGACATCCGTCCGGTATTGGGGGTTTATCCCGACCAGCGTTTGGCCCACAAGCATTTGAACAATCCCTCGAACCTTCTTCGTTAGGCGAACTAGCTGCCTCGGCCTAAGTGGACGCCGCCTCTGGATTGCCTTAGAGACAGCCTCAGGATCTTCGCTGCATCCACAAGCCTTGGCTATTCTCTTGACCACCTCCCTGAAGAGAGGCATCTCGGCGCGAAGCCAGCGCAGAGCCCTCTGCTCCAGCTCGTCAGGTGTCTCAGAGTAGTCATAGCCCTTCCTGAGGGCGATGCGATAGAACCTACGGCGCCCCATCTTCTGCCCCTGCTCCTCCAGGATTAACATGACCTCTTCGAAGGCGCCGTCGGTGAAGCCCTTGACCGCTAGGATCCTCTTCAGCTGAGCCAGACCCTTCTTAGCCACTTTGACAGCTCTCCTAAGCTTAGCACTGTTGCTCTGTTTTTCGACTGTGTCGAGGATGGAGTCGAGGCCGTTGCATCGGTATAGGGCGAGCATACGGACCGTCGAGAGGAGCTTCATCGACTTGTAGCGTTTCCGTAGCACCGTCAAGCTGCGGCTCGCTTGGCTTAGAAGCGAATGCATGTGGTCAACCCGCACTCCTTCCTTCACCAGGTGGGCAAAGATGGCGTCGGTGATCTTATCGATCGGCCGTGAAGGTTCTCGGAATAGGAGATCTGCCTCCAATGAGTCGAGGACCTTTCTCTCGACTTCGTCCGCTGTCTGCCGCTTCAGCCGGCGAAGACGTCTCCGAGCCCTCATCAGGTTTGCATCGGTGGGAATGAAGAGCTGCCCAGCATAATCATCAAAGCCTAGCAGGTAGGCCGACGAGGGGAACAACTCTTTCCAGAACGAAACTATTCTTTCCTCGGTTGCTGGTTGATTGATCGAGACCGTCAAGGCATTTCGCTCGGAAGCCCAGCTTTCTACATATAACCTTTCAGAAAGACATCGCATACTTGATTTCAAGAGTCGCCGCTGCAAACAGTGGATGTACGCTGCTCATGCGAGATAAGTCAGGGGCTTCCATTCTCTGCCATGAAGCCCTATATGAAAGCGTTCGGAGGCCTGTCGAGAACGTGATGACTATGGATCCTAGGGACGTGAAGATTTGGTACGCCAAACTTATGATGTCGAGAACAAGGAAGGCCCTGGAGAAAAACGGCTTCAAATCATTCATCACCCAAACGAGGGAGGAAGCGCTTAAGAAAGCGCTGTCTATCATTCCCGCCAACGCTGCGGTAGGAGTGGGCGGCTCAGTTACCATACGAGAGACTGGACTCATACGCGCCTTAGTTGAACGGGGAAACACCGTAATCCATCACTGGATCAAAGATCTCTCCGAAAGTGAACTTCGAACCATCTTGAGACAAGAACTGAATTCAGATGTGTTCCTGTGTAGCTCCAACGCGGTCACGGAGGATGGCAAACTAGTCAACGTGGATGGAACCGGCAATAGAGTGGCTTCAATGATTTTTGGACCGCAAAAGGTCATTGTAGTTGCTGGGAGAAACAAGATAGTGAGAGACTTGGACGAGGCTCTAGCACGGGTCAAGAACATCGCTGCCCCCATGAACTGCAAGCGATTGAGCAAGGAAAACAACCCGTGCATCAATGCCGGCGCATGCACAGACTGCAAGTCAGAGTCTAGAATATGCAAGGTGACCACGATAATAGAGAGAAGGCCCACAAGAACTGACTTTTCAGTCATACTTGTTGGCGAAGAACTGGGCTTCTAATCGATCGAGGAGTACAGGTTTACTAGGCTCGCCGGGCTGTGCGCTATCGTGCGTCCCATCGATGGATTCAATTGCAGCGGAGCGCTGGATGAAGGGTGTGGGCCATTCAAGCAAACCAAAGCTTTAATCCGTGAGATCCCAGCGGTTCAGGACTAGTAATGACAAAAGGGAAACTCGCAAGGATCGATCTGAGTAACGGAAAGATAACGAAGGACAGGGTTGACGGGAACCTCTACTCCAAATTCCTGGGCGGAAAGGGGTACGCCGCCTATCTCCTCTTCAAGGAGTTACCTTGGCAGGTTGATCCGCTGAGTCCTCAAAACAAGCTGATCTTCATGACCGGCCCTTTGACCGGAACCCGGGCTCCGACCGGGAACCGCTTCTGTGTCTGCACTAAGTCTCCGCTAACGGGGGCATGGCTGGACACTCACTGCGGCGGCTTCTGGGGACCAGAGTTGAGGTTCGCAGGCTACGAGGGGCTGATCATCGAGGGAAAGGCTCGCAATCCTGTATATGTCTACATAGAGGACAATGAAATCCGTGTTCTCGACGCCGATTGGCTCT
>JBGVSY010000092.1:0-49380 GCA_041862235.1 Nitrososphaeria archaeon
ACAGGCCCAACTAGCAGAGCTAACACACCTGTACCATCCGCCACTCCCGATAACCCACGATGGCCTTGACGTAGCCATGTAGCAAACGATCTACCTCAGGGTCACCGGTGTCAACGCGTAAAGCGGCGTCTCCGATTTCCTGCATCTTTCCCTTTGTGGCGATCACAATGACTCTCTCCCTACCGACCTGCTTGATGACCTCCGGACTAATCTGCTGGTTGCCACGGCCGAAAAGTATTCTCTGGCCACCGATTGGCGAAACCACGATACGAACATTGCCGAAGTCCTTCACCTCCTGCAGAATTCTGGCTTCGTTAACATCCTTCACCACTCGTCCCCTTGAGTAGATATCCACGCCGAGCAGCGTCTTCTCGACACCCAGCAGATCAGCCAATGCCTTAACAGTCATGCCAGGGCCCAGCAGGTAGACTCCGTTTGGATCCATGCTCTCTAACACAAACCTCGCCGCTGCGCGTTGGTTCTCGAATTCATCATGTGTATCCGGGGTTACCCGCTTGACTCCAGCGAGACGGAGAGGAACAAATGGACCTCTGAGATATCCACATATTCTAACGGAGAACCGGTCCCTCCGCACGTCTTCCTCATCTACATCAACAACCTCGAAGTCCATTACCTGGGCCTCGCCGCGCAGGTGAGCCACGACTACCTCAGCCGCATCCTCCACGGTATTAGCAAAGACCCCGCTGTACATCTTGACGCCAGCCGGCACACCGAGGAAAAGCGCTTCTTTCTTCGCGTGGGACGCCTCCAACACATCCCGAGCAGTTCCGTCTCCTCCCACAAAGACTATTGGATTCACACCGCGGTTCATCATCTCTCGAACCGCCAGCTTGGTGTCCTCGGCGGTTGTGGGTTCTGCTATTGGAAGAGGCAGTACATCAGCTTTCAGCCTTACAGAGGCCACCTCACTCTCACCCATGGGACTTGGACAGGTGAAGACCCGCACCGCTTTTTCCCCGCAAAGCCTCTCTAGACTTCGAAGAAACATGACCGCCCGCGCTTGCGCAACCGGTTTCGCACCTAATGCGAGCGCCTTCGATACAACACCGCCTGTGCCCTTCAGCCCCACCCTTCCACCCATACCTGCAATTGGGTTGATGAAGAATCCTATCCTAGCGGAACCATTAAGATCTTTGACAGGCACCTCGAACCCGTAATCTGCCGATGTCCGATGCTCTTAGTCTTTACGACGTAGACCACGTCGATTATACTCGAGAAAACCTTTAGAGTAGATCCATCCTAACTAAGCCACGTTCTGATGCTTCGGGAGTGACATTAAGCATGCACGCTGTCGTAAAGACCAAGCGCGGTCCGGGAGGCTCGGTAACCGAAATGAAAACACCGAAGATAATTGACAGTGACGTCTTGGTCAAGGTTGAGGCAGCCACAATCTGCGGCACAGACGTTCACATCTGGCAGTGGAACTCGTGGGCGGAACAGCGAATTAAGCAGATACCTCTCATTCTTGGACACGAATTCGCCGGACAAGTGGTCGAAATTGGGCAGGACGTTAGTACCATTGAGAAGGGTGACAAGGTATCGGCTGAGACTCATATCGTTGACGGCACCTGCTATCAGTGTCGAACTGATCGACGACACGTCTGCCAGAACATGGAGATACTGGGTGTGGATCGAGATGGAGTCTTTGCAGAGTATGTTGCGCTTCCAGAAGAGAATGCTTGGAAGAACGATCCCAGCTTTGACCCAGAGATCGCTTCCCTTCAAGAACCTCTGGGAAATGCTGTGCACGCAGCGGTACCCAAAGACAGCGTTGAGGACATAGCAGGCAACACCGTGGCAGTCCTCGGCTGCGGACCGATAGGCCTAATGGCAATCGCCGTTGTCAAAGAATTGGGCGCAAGCCAAGTGCTGGCTACAGCAGGAGGAGGGAACCAAGTACGTATGCAGCTCGCTTCCACTATGGGCGCGGACATGGTTCTCAGCGCACGGAAGGAAGGTCAGCGGATCGTCTCGAGTATCCTTGCCGCCACTGACGGTAGAGGAGCCGACGTAGTTTTGGAGATGTCAGGCAATCCATTCGCAGTGAAGCAGGCGTTTGATATTCTCGCCCCTGGAGGACGTGTTTCCCTACTCGGAGTCTTCGACAAAGCTGTCGAGCTTGACCTGAACAATGCGGTAATTTTCAAAGCAGCCCAAATTTACGGCATCACAGGAAGGCGAATGTTTCAGACCTGGTACCTAGTCAAGGGCCTCCTCTCAAAACCCGCCTTCAAGAAGAAGATCGCACAAATGATAACGCATCGGGTTCCAATCTTCGACATCTCCAAGGGCATGGACCTAGTAACCAACAAGCAGGCAGCCAAGGTAGCCCTCAAGCTCGAGTGGCATTGAAGAGCTTGACCTCCCGCACCGACCATTTTGTCTGACATCCAACGCTTATGAGGCTCCAGCAATTGCCCTCAGATTTGTCAGCTGTCGACGAAGGATCTGCGGAGGATCGAAGGGTAGGCTCAGATCAGCCCTAACTCTTTCCCTCCCTCTTCGAACACCTCAATGGCTTTGTTCAGGTGCTCCTTTGTGTGTTTAGCACACAGCTGAGTTCGAATGCGCGCTCTATCCCGACTAACCATGGGATATACGATTGGCAGGGCGAAGATGCCTTTCTTCCATATGAATGCTGCCAGATCCTTCGCGGTCTTGCTGTCACCACACATCACCGGGACGATGGGAGTTTCAGTTTTCCCGGTGTCAAACCCCAAGTCTTGCATGGCTTTGAGGAAATACTCGCGGTTCTCCCATAACTTCTTCACGTGTCCCGGTTCTTTCTCCAAGATGTCTATGGCTGCGATGCAGGCCGCTGCAACCCCCGGAGGTACAGCCCCACTCAAAAGCCAAGTGCGGCTTTTGTTGAAAGCAAAATTCCTCAACTCTTCAGGGCCGCTCACATGTCCACCCACAACTCCGAAGGCTTTGCTGAAGGTACCCATCTCTGCATGCACCTCATCGCGACCGAGGTTGAAGTGAGAAACGATGCCGCGACCACCTTCGCCCAGAACCCCCTCACCATGAGCGTCGTCGACGTAGACACCCGCCCCGTGTTCCTTGGCAATCATGGCTATCTCCCTAAGAGGAGCCAAGTCTCCATCCATGCTGAAAACACCGTCTGTCAATATCCAGATGTGCTGATAGAACGGCTGATGTTTCTCGGCTTCTTCCATCACACGAGTTAAGTCTTTCATGTCTTTGTGTTTGAAGACGGCGCGCTCTGCACGTGAAAGCCGCACTCCGTCGATGATAGAGCCGTGGTTGAGCTCGTCGGACACGAAGAGGTCGCCTCTGCCTGCCAGTTGGGGGATCAGGCCCTCATTCGCCATAAAGCCCGTCTGATAAGTCAGAGAAGCGGGCGCTCGCTTGAATGCAGCAAGTCGACGGTCAAGCTCTTCATGCACATCCATGTTGCCGGCGATCGATCTATCGCTGCCAGCGCCAGCGCCATATTTTTTAGTACACTCAATCATGGCGTTGACAACCTTGGGGTGTGTAGCCAGGTTCAGGTAGTTGTTGGCGCAGAGCATGATTACTTTCTTGCCATCGACCAAACATTCAGGTAGGCTGGGCGACTGCAAAGTCCTAAGTTCCCAGTTCAGATTCTCGGATACAAGGCGCTGAAATTCCTCACCCAGATATCCAGTAGGATGCCTTTTCTCCTGTGACATCTAGATCGCTTCCTACATCATAGCAAGCGCAATCTAAGCTAGTGAGCTCCGCCGGCTACTTAAATTTTGAGCTAAACCCGACACACACCGATCGATCTTGGGAACAGCGACTGACCAGGAGATCTGGTGACAATTCCCTCGACGCGCGATGAGTAATAGGGGATGGCGTTATATCTGAGTGCGCCCCATCTGAACACAAGGCGGAGGCGCGTCCTTTAGTGTCTTTCTTCAAACGAATATTCGGAGGGGAGGAGAAACCGAGTGCAAAGACGATTGAACTCGATGACCTAGATCTGTGGCTCAGGAACAAGACTGAAGCGTTGGATGAAAGAACCGTTCCACTTGGCAAGCAAGTTCGAGCAGAGATCTTCCAGCTGCGGCCCAAGGTCAAGAAACTATCGGAGGAACTCCTTCAGCATCACGTTCCAGAAGATGTCTTGAGCGCCTTTCGAGCCCCGGCTGAGAACGCCCGCAAGCATTTCGCGAGGGGGATTGCCACGATTGTAGGCGATATGGAGCTCAAGGAACCCACATCATATCTCGATGTAGTTTCTGTACAATCGACTATTAACGATGCGTTGAACTCGGTGCAGAACCTTCGGGTGCGTCAAGGTCGCTATGTAGCCGAGTTCTTTCCAGGTATCTACAGGGAGATCATACAGAAATTAAACCGCCTCCACTTGCTAGCCAAACAGCTTGAGCGCACAATCGCCAACCAAAGGCAGGCATTTGATCTACTTCAGCAGATCTCATCCAACCAGAATCAGATACACGAGAAAATGCAGCTACTAGCTGAATCAAAGAGCAGAGAAGCTGCCATTGAAGCGGACATAGACAGGATGAAGACATCCGTTGCGGAGCTTCGAAAAAATCTAGACCACCTCAAGAAAGCCAATGAGTATCTCGCTGCCTCAAAACAGCAAGAACAGGCTATGCGGGACAGAGAGAAGATCAGAAACATCGAGCAAAACATCTACAGACGCCTCAGCCTACTAAGGAGAACGTTCAGGAAATATGTCAAGCACCTAGAAAGGTCACATAGTCGTATGAACGCGAACGCCAAAAAGATGTTGGAAGGGTATCTTAGAGAACCGACGCAGACTTTTCTGAACGAGGCTGATGGATATCCAAAACTGAAAGCACTGCTTGCGGAAATAAGAGGAGAGGTTACCAACAAAAAACTGCAGCTGCGGCAGAGAAGTGAAGAAAAGACTTTGCTACATATAGATAAGATCCTCGCTGATGGCCTCGTGCCTCTAAAGCAGAAACATCGAGAGCTAGCAAACAAACTAAGAAAGATGGAGGAAGCGGTTTCCTCTTCCGGTGTGCTAGAGAATCTGAAAGCAACAGAAAAGAACCTGTCGGACACGGAACACTTGATCGAGAGTTTGAGAGAGGAAAAGAAAAATCTATCCCAGAAGACTCGGTCACTTCAAGAAGATGTCTCTCGCCTTCGAGACGATCTGGAAGAACAACTTTCTGAGTTGGATGGAGCCAAAATCAAACTCAAAGTCAAGGGAATGGCGAGCATAGAAAACATTTCTCAAGAAATGTGAGAAAACCATGAAGTTCGCTGATCGAAGAAGAGCGATTGACAGTGACAATGATTGAACCAATTGAGCAGATCTTTCATTTGGAAGCAAGCATAGCTGGGCCGATTAGATCTAGTTCATGCAAGACAGATGGCTTGATCGGACACTCGACGGCGCTACCGCTTCACTCTTGACTTTCAGCGCTCACAACCATATGGATCCGCTTCAGGTCCTTAACAACAGTATTGACTGTTCGTGTGTCAACCCCCAAAGTGGGAGCTTCTTTCTCAAAGTTGTCTACCAGGTCGAGTATGGTCCGATAGGTGCCATACACACTTAAGCTGGTTGTCTTGTACGGGTTCTGAAGCATTGTGAGCTTCGGCCCCAGCGTCCACATCTCTTGATCCACCTTCAACTTGTGCTCTATGTATTCTCTAGCTGATATCTCGCCTGCTTCGCATCTAAGCTTCAGCTGCTGTAACTCGAATGCGAGGCTCTCGATCCTCTCAGAGATCATCTTAGATAATTCGATTCTTTTTCGATCGAGTTCCTTTGCCTTCTTGAGATACTCGAAGTATAGTTCATTGAAGAGATCTGAGTTCATCTCTCGAGTAAGGAGCATGCGAACCAATTTTACTCTCCAGTTGATCAGGGCCGCCAGCTCGTCACTAAGCCTTCTGATGTTGATCTCCTTGAGAGACACTCCCGTCTCTCCGGGTTGCTTGGCGGACTCTTCGCCTTGAACATGTGAGTCCACCTCCGACGTGTTCTGCGGTGTCTCTGCCAACTCCTTTGTCAAGGCGTTTAATCAAACATAGCTTCACTATATAAGCTGAAGGGAGAATTCTCCATGCGAAACGCTGCTGATATCCCATTTCAACTCGATTCACGGACGTCCAATAAACTATTATCTTGGCGATTAATTTGCGCAGAGGTTGCGACGATCAGACCAGCTGTATAAGTTTCTTGCCACATCTGAGGCAGTAGAAGGCTTCTTCAGGGTTTCTCGAGCCGCAGTGCATGCAGGTCCACACCGCGCGAACCAGGGATTCTACATTGGGATGCCAACCGTGGTTTACAGCGGAGCGTGGCTTCCAAGTGCGACCGGCGACAAGCGTGGCTGTCCCTAAGAGGAGAATAAGTAGCATAGCTCGCAGGAGCGCAGTCCAAGAACCCAGAAACGGGTTCGATAGAAGAAGAGTTATCCCGCCCACCACTAGATCAACTGCTAGTATCGATACTCCTAGTATCTCGAGCAGTCTCACAAAAAGTGGGTCGACTGGGAGAGTAGAAGCGTTTTGTTCAAGAATACCTGAACTATGATGCGAGTCAGTGTTTCGACAATAATGGGGTCCAATATTTGTGAATATTCTGTGTCCATCAAACACGGTGAAAAGCTGGACCGTGAATGGTTCGAACGAATCCTGTGATTATGTTGGCTAGTCCCAAAGGTCGATTACTTAGATTGTCATAGCTGACCAGCGACATATACGGCAGTTTCAGGAAGGCTCAGCGCCGAGGATCACCGGTTTCCCCTCTGGCCAACCGGACTAAGATTCCCAAACGTGGGGTCGAGGTCACCGGCTAGAAGCGAACACCTACTCGCTGTGTCCTGAATCGATCAATTGTCCCTTCCTCAATAGATGACACTCATGTCAGACTGGGACGATTGATTGAAGCTCGGAGACCAGTGTTTTCAGTGTGTACTGGAATTATTCTTAAAGCAGTTTCGGCAGACCCACGATATCTTGTCGACGTACTCTCTTGCCAGTGCATGATCGTAATGAGACTTCATAAGCGGAAGCGTCTCCCGAACGGTTCTGCCGCATTGTTCACATTTCTCTGCCATCGTTCGCTTCATCTCCTCGAATTGTTGTCTCAGGTTTTTCGCGCCTCTTCAAATAGTTTTCCTTGCGTCGATCGATCACGAATCTTCCGTCTTAGGTGAAAAGGAAGCTTCTCCTCTACACGACTGAGCTACTTCATAGGGCTTTTCGGCTGCCTCACCGAGCGATCGACACTCTAGTATCCCACTTGACCGTAGAAAGCAAGAAGGGGTCTACGAACGGCTGTTCAAATAACCCTTTATATCAGCTCCGCCGCCTCGGTGCTGGGCCTTCGGCTGGGAATGACATTGCTCGCACTTGAAATGCACTCTGTGAAAAAGAATTTCGGTCCGATCAGGGCTGTAAACGACCTCGCGTTGACCGTTGATCAGGGAACGGTACACGGACTACTAGGTCCAAACGGCTCTGGAAAAAGCACCACAATGAAAATGATTCTGGGTCTACTTAGACCGGACGCTGGCAACATCAAGGTTTATGGAATGGACGTGGCGAGCGATCCCTTGAAAATCAAGAGTATGATCGGTTACATCCCGGAAAGCCCCAGACTCTACGAATTCTTGACCGGAGTGGAGTATCTGGATTTTGTCGCAGATGCACACAGCCTGTCGCCTGAGCTAAAGAAGGAACGCATCACAGAGTTCCTGAACGCTCTAGAGCTTGAAGGCAGAGAGAACGAAATGATCAGCGGATACTCACAGGGCATGAAGCAGAAGATAACGATAATCGGCGCTCTTCTACACAGACCAAAACTTCTCATAATGGATGAACCCCTAGCCGGGCTAGACCCGAGGTCCGCAAGGATAGTAAAGGATCTCATCCAGAAACTGTCGGCCGAGGCGGTAACAACCATATTCAGCACACATGTTCTTGAGATAGCGGAAGCCATGTGCGACAGAATCACCATCTTGTATCAAGGAAACGTACTTGCTGAGGGAACTGTTCCGGAGCTCAGAGAGAAGGCGGAGATGCCCGGTTCAAGCCTTGAGGACCTCTTCCTCAAGCTCACTGGATCAGGCGACGTCAGACCCATAGTAGAGGCGCTGGCTAAGTGAGGCCAAGAGTTGTCATCAGGTTAGCCTCCGTTCTCGCAATCTCTCAACTAAGGTCGACCGCGAGAGGCGCCTCGTTCAGCCGCCTCCGAAGACCGATGGTAATCGTGGCGGTTGACCTCGTCATCTTTGCAGTGACATTAGCCCTCGTACACTTCTCCTTCAACCTGGCTTCGAACATACCTGATATCTGGCCCCTTGCGTCAGGTTTCGCCAAAGACACCCTGCAGAGTCTCCCTGCACTCATGCTCTCATTCACCACACTGGCAGGACTGCTATTCGAGCTAAGCCAGTCCTCTCAATTCGCCTCAAGTGACATAGTCAACTTCCTACCAATTTCGTCCTCTGAGTACGTCTCGGCGTCGGTTCTTTCCACATCCTTCATTTATTCGGTAATCCTTTCCATTGGTCTGGCTGCAACTCTGCCCATGGCTTTGGCACTGGGAACCCCAAGCATCTGGATTCTAGTAGCTGGCCTCAGCGTCTCGTCATTCTTGCTGGGATCCATCATAATCGAGATACTGCGAGCTGTGGTGAACAGGGTCTCCTCTGCTTTCTATCGGAAAAGTGGAAGAGCCACCCTAATAGTGAGGTTAGTCATAACCGTGTTGGTCCTCGTCTTCGTACAGATAGCCTTCAACCCCAATTTCCTCTTCGCCTTCATGAGAACATTCATCGGCGGGTTAGATGCTTCATGGTTCATCCCGATTCTGTGGCCTTCACTCACCATAATCAACGCGCTCCGCGGGCTGGAAACATATGCGTTCCTCTATGGTGTGGGATCAGTTTCTCTTCTTCTCGTAGTGCTATGGGTCAGTGTCAGACTCAGAGCCGCGTATTGGGTTCCCGTAAACGTCTCTGTGAAGGTTTCCTCATCAGTCTATGCTCCCGGACGCAGCTCACTAGGAAGACTGGGCTTCGGGGTCGTCGGATCGGCGATCATCAGAAAAGATCTTCGGTCTATGGTAAGGAGGAGGGAGATGGCGCGTTTTCTTGCAATCCCAATAGTGATGGCAATAGCGATGATCCTTCCATTCGCACTACCGTCGTTCGGTGATACATCATCTGGACCCAGCTTCTATGAGCTAGCAGCCGTCGCTCTATTCATGGGGATGGGCATCTTCTCCCTGCTGACATCTATGATCAGCATAGGTCAGGAGGGCTCAGCCATTTGGAACATATGCTCGTCACCCGTAGACCCCAAGACACTAGTCAGGGCGAAAGCAGCCACCATCCTCCTCATATCGGTTCCAGCCTCTGTGGCGATGACGGTGTTAATATCTCTCTTCGGTGGGTTCGGCGTTAACGCCTTCTTCGCCGCGTTGATTGGGGGGATATGCTTGGTGACGGAAGAGAGCTTCGTGGGGCTTGCCGTCGGCGCCGCATTTCCAGACTTCTCAGAAATCCCTCGCAGCCGCTTCGTAACGGTGAGCGGAAGTTTCCTCGGAATGATCCTTGGAACCATAATTGGACTCGTGACCCTCTCCCCCTTCGCAATCTACAGATTCCTGCCAGAAATTCTTGGCCTCACCATACTCAATCTGCCGACGGCTTTTGCGGCCACACTTGCGCTCACAGCAATTCTAACCTACATTTCCTACCAATTTGCTGTGTCACAGGCATCCAAGTTGCTTAGAGAAGCACCGACCTAACTCCGGGCAGCCGCTCACAATGGATAGATCGACGCATATAATCGAAATCAAAGCTTGTAAGCAGCAGAATATTTGCTCCTCGCTCTACCTTGACACGAACCCAACATGGTCGACCGACCGATCCGAATAGAACGCCAGAACTCCACAATTGCGTGGCGTGCGAAGCCCTAAGAAGGTCTTCTGTCACGAATTCGTAGCCGGCCTTCGAGACCCCTCTTGCCTAGACCGAGCACTCAGCTCTCTTGTCGAGTAAAGGAACAAATCCTCGACCGGCACACCGAAGAACCGAGCCAGCCTCAGAGCAAGTCTCAAAGACGGATCGTAGCGTCCCTTCTCCACGGCAATTATGGTCTGTCGAGTCACCTCGACCGCATCGGCAAGATCCTTCTGAGTCAGCTTGGATCTTACCCTAAATCGCCGCACTCGGTTCTTCAAAGCGCCGGCCTCTGGTCAATGATATGTACCATTTGCTTTACATGATCATATATCGGTTTCGATAAACAATTAGATCGATCGAAAAGGCCATGCAAATGGCTCTATGCGGCTAGCGTAAGGCGCCGTTTTCTATCGTCCAACTCGGCGGACGGACTGAGAAACTGCTATTAGGAGAGATCACATGCACAGATCTATCCTCCGAGAGGTGGTTGAAGAGACATGGCGACTGCAATCGACGCCCTTCCACAGATTCTGGGCCTCCCCTCCGTCCAAGTAATGGCTTTGGTGTTGTTCGTGCTTGGCGTGCTGGTAGGTTACCTCCTAGCGAAATCAGCCAAGTACGTCATTGCCCTTGCCATCGTCGTTCTGATAGCCAGCTATTTTGGCTTGATCAGCTTTGACGTCGCTGGCCTCACAGAGATCGCTCGCGAAGTCGGCAGGGAGGTCATCAGCCTTCTTGGCGGCCTGATCGCTTCGTCCGCCTTCATTGTGGGCGCCGCTCTAGGGCTGCTAATTGGCCTCTTGAAGTAGCTTGCGTACCTGTACCTTCCCGTGACTCCACGAGCAAGCCTCTCTTGTCAAAGATGATCAGCCGAGTCTTTACGGACAGGTCGAACATTTTCGGGGAAGAGCTATTAAGCCGAGCTGTGACGTTAGGAAAGGCTGCGTTAAGATGCACAGCACCGCAAAGAACTTGGTTCTCGAAACGATCGGGCGTAGGAGAAGCGCCCGGAGATTCAAGGACACCCCAGTGGGTGACGACCTAATCGAGGCAGTGTTGGAGGCGGGGAGATGGGCTCCATCCTTCTCCAACCTTCAGCCTTGGAAGTTCATCGTCGTGAGGAATACAGATGTAAAAAAGAAGCTCCAAGATATAGCCTCCAAGTCCGTTCGCGCGTTTGAGATGCAGGAAGCTCCAGCGGCGATAGTCGTGTGCGTGGATCCTGAAAAGGAGCCCCGGCACTACGTCGAGGATGGTTCTGCTGCCACACAGAACATGATGCTCGCTGCCCAGAGCTTGGAGTTAGCCACATTTTGGGTCGGGGTGTTCGATACACCGCAAGAACTGGAAGTAAAGAAAGTCCTGAAAATCCCGGAAACCATGAGAGTGGTATCTATCATCCCAATTGGTGTGGCGGCCGAATCCAGAGAAAGCGGGCGCATGGACCTCAATAAGATAGTCTATCACGAGGAATTTGGAAAACCGTAGCTTTTCATGCCTCTAGTTCGGCGACCCAAGTCTATTCACAGTAAATACAACATCCTCGATCGATAGACCCTTCCGTTTTTTCTTCATTTCAATGTAGTCTTCGCTTTGCCTACTCAGATACCTCCAAGATAGGATTATTCCTATCGTGGCGAACACAATGGTGAAGACCCCGAGGAAGGCGAAGTCAAATCGATCGATGACGAGATTCAAAAAGGGTAATAGTGTTCCCTTTCTTTGTTGTGATTGAATGCCAGTCGTCTCCTACTTGTTTCCGTTCAGAAGAGCGTTACCTCTACTTCTTGATCCTTTTGAAGGGACTCGACGTTGGGTGGAATCACAATATATCCGTCGGCGAAGGACATGCTTGTTATGGCTCCTGATTCTTTGAATACCGGTATCGCGACATCCTGCTTCAGCTGAACGGGGAGGAATTGTTTTCGACCGAGGGCAAATGCCAAGCGTTTCGAGAGCCTTGCCTTCACCCTGACATCCCGTCTTGGAGGGAGCCTCGCCATCTTCCTGACCGCCGGAGTCAGGAATAGATATGAATTGATGAGACAGGACGTTGGGTAGCCAGGCATGGAGAAGGCAGGTTTGCCCTTCATGATGGCGAACAACGTTGGTTTCCCTGGTTTGATCTGCACCCCATGAAACAGAACTCTTCCCAGACGGCTAAATATTTGACCCATCATGTCCCTTGATCCCACAGAGCTACCTCCCGAGAAGACCAGCATGTCGTGCCCGAGAGTTGCGGAGACAGTCTTCATCAAGACTTCCTCCAAATCCGGAACGGGCTTCCACACGACGGGATAACCCCCGTTTTCGGAAACCACAGCTGCGATTGTGTGTGAGTTTATGTCGTAGACTTGACCTTCCTTGCGTTCAGAGCCGACTTCAACAACTTCGTCGCCAGTAGGAATCACGGCTATGGAAGGCTTCTGGTAGACGCTTACGCTATTGATGCCTAGAGCAGCAAGAACACCAGCTTTAGCGGGCGTGATCAAATCACCGTTCTTGAGCACAGTATCACCTCTTCGTATGTCCTCCCCTTTCTTCGAAACGTGTCCTCCAGGGGGAATGGGTCTGCGTATCTCCACCCCACCCTCGGTTCGCTCTGTGAACTCAACCATGACCACTGCGTCAGCTCTAGGGGGAAGCATGGAGCCTGTCGCCACCTGTACGCACTCTCCTCGCTGTAATTCTTTCCTTGCGAGGTCGCCGGCATGAAGCTCAGCCGTCAGCTTCAAGGTTCTCGGCTCAGATTCGGATGCTCCGTAGGTGTCACTGGCTATGACTGCGTAACCATCCATTGCTGCCCGGTTGAATGAAGGAACATTGACGCTTGAAACAACATCTTCCGAAACCACCCTGCCGTCAAGTTCACCAAGAGATGTAATTTCTGTCTTGGAAATCGGCTGGACATTTGACATCACCACGGACAAGGCTTTCTCAAAGGAAACGAGTTCAGTGAATGGCTTCATCCCACCCATCTATCTCTTCAACTCCCACATCATATGGTTCAATTGAGGGATTATGAGTTGGCTCAGCGCCAATCGAGTTGCTTTCTCTGAGCCGGGGACGCAAAACAAGATCTTCCCTCCAGCCACTGCCCCCATAGCTCGGCTCAACATCGACGCGCTCCCAATCTCCTTGAAGCTGAGTTGACGGAAGAGCTCCCCGAAACCCTCGACCCTTTTCTCTATGAGTGGTTCCACCGCTTCAAGAGTCACGTCCCTTCTGCCTATTCCTGTGCCGCCGCTCATGAAGATGAGCTGCATATCGGCTCTCTTCAGCAGCTCTTGTGCGACTGATCTTATCTGAGAAATGTCATTCCTGACGAGACGATATTCGACGACTTTGTGACCAGCTTCGCTCAACAGCTTTCTTGCTGCTCTCCCTGTCTCATCGCTCTTTTCATCTCTGGAGTCGCTTATAGTAATCACAGCGCAGCACAACGTCGTCCGAGGGGCAAGATGCCTGTGCTCTTCGTACCCCATTCTACTTACCCTTCTTTTTGGAGACCACTCTGAGATCGGCTATCCTAGTACGTGGATATTGTCCGCTTCGATCCTTCTCCAAGTACTTCACCATATCCCAGATCGAGAGAAGCGAGACAGCAGCTCCTGTCAAGGCCTCCATCTCCACCCCAGTCACATAGTTAGCTGAGACAGTGCACTCCACTTCCACGCCGGTGTCTCGAAGCTTCGGCCTAACCTGAACATTAGACAAGGGTACGGGATGACACAAAGGAATCAAGTCGTGTGTCCTTTTCGCGGCGAGAATGCCTGCCAACTCGGCTGTGGTAAGCACATCTCCCTTCTTTGTCTTTCCTTCCCTCAGGGCTCTCACAGTACGTGGTGTCAGCTCTATCATTCCCGTTGCTGTGGCTTCCCTGCGCACCGTCCGCTTTCCTCCCACATCAACCATTCTGACCCCCATGACAACTTCACACCTTACCCTTAACCCAGTGTTCTCCGTTCACCGTAGACTCCTTCTTCCAAATCGCGGCCCTTGTTTTTAGTTCGTCTATGACGAAATGGCAGGCCTTGAAGGCGGCATCACGGTGAGCTGCGCTGACCGCTATAGCGACTATGTTCTCTTCTACGTTTAGTTTCCCAGTTCGATGAACAATCGCCGTCTCGATTATGTCGAACCTCCTATTGGCTTCTTTAACTATCTGGAGCAGCTCCTTCTTGGCCATCGAACGATAAGACTCATAGTGAAGAAGCTTCACTCGACCTCCCTCAGAGAGCCCTCGAACCGTGCCAAGGAAAGTTACCACAGCTCCGGCTCTTGGGCTTTTGACGGCGGAGATCACGTCTCTCAAGTCAAAGTCTTTCTTGGTAATCTTGATCATTTTAGCCGCCGCCTACAGGTGGAAAAAGCGCAACTTCATCCCCCTCCTGTAGCTCCACGTCGTCTCGAACGACCCTCTGGTTAACGCAGTAGATGGTTGATCTTCGAAGCTGCTTCAAGGCGGGGTAGCGCTGCTCAAGTGTCTTGACCAACTCCCTGAGTGTAACGGGTGGATTCATCGCGAGTGCCTCCTCGCGGTGGCCGACAGCTTCTCGGTGTGAAGCAAAGAACTTGATCCTTATCTCCGTAGGATTCACCTCCAATACGGCTCCCGTAGTGAGACCGCTTTGCGAAAAACCTCTGAAATCTTCTTCCTAGATGTACCTCTCCTCAGAAGCGAAGCCACATCAACCAAATTGTCGTTCCGTAACAAGCATGGCTTGAACCTTCCGTCGGACGTAACTCTCAAGCGTGTGCAATTCCTGCAAAACACAGAGTTGTGCATTGACCTCACCACTTCGACCTCAGCGCGTCCCTCCTCCACGGGCACGAAGTATCTGCACCTACGATGCATCCGTCGCTCTTCGGAGCGGAAGGCGATTCTTCGCAGATCAGACTCGATTCCTGATAGATCCACGTGGTACTGTGCCCCTGACATCTTTCCATTCCCAAGAGGCATGTACTCGATGAGCTGCAGAACGGCTCCAGTACGCGCCGCGAAATTCATCATGTCTTTTATCTCGTCGTGGTTCACGTCTCTCAGGACGACGAAGTTAACTTTCACGGGGGTCAACCCATTGTCGAGCGCCGCCGTGATTCCTCGGAGAACTTTGTCAAGTGCATCAACACCGGTGATATCTCTATATCGTTTTCTCCTCAACGAGTGAAGGCTCACGT
Organism: Nitrososphaeria archaeon; assembly: GCA_041862235.1. Lineage (GTDB taxonomy): Archaea > Thermoproteota > Nitrososphaeria_A > Caldarchaeales > JAVZCJ01 > JBGVSY01. The sequence goes on from JBGVSY010000092.1 coordinate 15,117, forward strand.
TGACTCGTTGAAGTTGTGCACGCCTGAGCCTTGCAGCCCATTGCTCCAGCTCAACTCCGTTGGTGGTCATCGACACCTCCTCCATAAGTCCCGAGGAATGTGAGACCACGTCACATAGATCGTTTCGGAGCAACGGTTCTCCCCCTGTGATCTTGAGTTTCTTGACACCGAGCCTCGCCGCCACTTCAACGATGCTCCGAACCTCATTCGTGCTCATCTCCGCTCCGGGTTCTACCTCTCCCTCTTCATGACAGAAGAAACATTTCAGGTTGCAGCGTTGGGTCAACGATATTCGGAGATTGGTCACCGGTCGACCGAACGGATCTCTCAGGGGCATAGTCTCCTGTGACGTTCTTGCCATTTTTCACATCACTTCCACGGCTGAGGCTTTGAAAACCAAGTAGACGAATTTGCCCAGCGTCAACCCCATTTCCTGGAACGATTTATGTGTTATCCGCACCACAAACTCCTTCCCTGCGTTTACCGTAAGCATGACACAGCCTCCCCGATCCGTGATACCAGTGACCTCCCCCCTCAAGACGTTCCTCGCACTCGACGAAACGGGACTGAGGGAAACTATGATGTCTTCCGGGTGCACCCGCGTTATGACCTTACCTCGCATGGGAGTGGCTGCAACCACCTTTAGATCGTTCTGGAGAACGATCGATGTTATGCCGTCTCCTTCCGGAACTGCTTCACCTAGGAAGATGTTCTCATGCTTTGCGAAGCTCCGCATAGGACCCAGGGGGTTGTGCAGCATGTGGTCGGCGTCTCCCATCTGCATAAGCCTTCCGTCCATTAACAACGCAACCTTACCGCTTAGGTTCCCGGCTTGCGACAGATTGTGTGTGGCCAGAACAGTTGTTACCCGTTGTTCGCTGTTGATCCACGAGATGATTCGCTCCATTATCGCTGAGCTGCGAGGGTCCAGATTGGCCGTGGGCTCGTCAAGCAGCAGGAGCTCTACATCCAGGGCGATGGCGCGTGCCATGGAAACGCGCTGCTGCTCTCCACCAGACAATTTGCGTGCGTTTCGTCTCTCAAATCCCTCCAATTCCACCTGACGAAGCGCTTCCCTAACCCGTCGATCAACCTCGCCTTTAGACAGCCCACGCAGCCGCAGCCCATAGGCAACATTCTCGTAGACACTCCCGCTGAAAACCACAGCCCTCTGAAAGACCATGGTGCTAGCACGTCGCAGCGCCTCAGCGCCTCCCACAATCTCGCCCTTGTAGTAGATCTTGCCAGAAGTCGGACGCTCAATGGCACCCATTATACGGAGGAGCGTGGTTTTTCCCGCGCCATTAGGACCAACAAGAGCTAGGAAATCGCCCTCCTCTACCTTTAGATTCACCTTGTCGAGGACAACGGCATCGCCGTAGCGTTTGATCAGATCTCGAGTCTCAAGAAGGATCATCGGACTCATCGCCTGCCTCCGAGCACGTTCATGAGAACGCTGATAGCAGCAACCAGAAGAAGCAGGATTATCGTCAGAGCGATGCCAAGCGCCAACTCTCCCCGTCCGGTTTCCATAGCGATGGCCGTGGTTAGTACTCTTGTTGATCCTCTGATGTTCCCTCCTATCATAAGCGCCACCCCGAGCTCGGCGACAGCGCGGTTGAAGCTCGCTGTGACAGCAAGAGCAACACCCCCAGTAGATTCCCGCAGAACGGCGAATGATGCTTCGGTTTCACTGGCTCCAAGAGTCTTGGCGAGACGGTGGATTTCAGGGTCCACTGATTCGATAGCGCTCGTGATAAAGCTAACAGCGATAGGTGTGATCAGGATGGCTTGCCCGAGCGCTATGCCGAGTGGCGTGTACAGAATGTGAAAGAATCCTAGCGGCCCACTTCTGGACAGCACCAGATACAGTATCACTCCCAGGGCCACTGCTGGAATTCCAAGCAGAGCGTTGAACGTGCTTCTCACGATTCGTTTTCCTCTGAAGCTTCGAACGCCGATCACAAGGCCTAAGGGAAGGCTCCACGCAGCGGCGAGCAAGGTGGCTGTGCCGGAGATCAAGATGCTTTGTGCGGAGATGCTCAACACCTCAGGATCACCTGAGAGAATGAGTTGAAACGCCTTCTCGAACCCTTCGATGATGGCTTCTACCATAGGCTGACCCCGAGATCAATCTTCTTCATAGAGTGCTCCCTCTTGGTAGCGGTATTGTGGGGGACATTCTGAGCCGTCGAAGTACGCGTAACTCAGGATCCAAGACAGGAGTTCAGGGTTTGTGTTCTCTTGGAGAAGTCGAACCGCTGGATAGAACAGAGGTTGTTCGTAGTCGTCTTGTCCGTAGCCTCCTATGAGGTCTTGTCCATCTTGAGAAACCAAGAACTGAATGAACTTCATGGCACCCTGAAAATTCGCGTCCGGGTGTTGTGATGGGTTTACTGCTATGACGCTGTAGACGTTGAGTAGTTCCTTGCGCTGCGTGATTAGCTCTTGCAGGGAGATAAGTCCCTCTTTCGAGTACTTTAGGTAGGTCCCTGTGTCAGAAAGAGTGTAGGCCCGTTTCTCGTTCGCTACTTGCAGCGTCTTTCCCATGCCGGCGCCGGCCTCAAGATACCATGATTCCCCCCGAATCATCGCCACGTCTATTCCAGCAGCCTTCCACAGTGCTTTCTCCTTGATGTGTGTTCCTGAATCGTCTCCCCGAGAAATCCAGAGGATTACCCCTGCCTCTCCAGCTTGCTTGATCTTCTTCAATGCTTCAAGGGAGGACAGGCCTCGCACTTTCGCAGAGTCATCCATGGGCCCCACTATTATGAAGAAGTTGTACGCTATGATCTTGCGGTTCACCCCGTCTCCATTATGCAAGAAAGGAAGTTCTTTCGACGGCGCATGCACCAAGATGACATCTGAATCTCCCCGTTGCGCATACTGAATCGCTAGGCCCGTGCCGGCTGAGACAAATGAAACGGCGATCTTCAGTTGCTGCCAAAACCTGGCTCCAACTGCATCCAAAAGACCTGTATCATAGAGACTGGTGGTGGTGGAGATGACTAACCTCCGCGTGGTCGAGGACGACAAAGCGAGATAGATGACGCCAGCCATCGCTACAACTGCGATCAAGACAAGCACGAGAACACCCTGAACCGAGGTCAGCCCTTGCATGGATCTCCTATGAACCACTCCGTGGGACGACCGATATGTTTCAGGGTGCATTTCGGCGGCTTCTTCTCCGTTCTTGTCTGTATATAACTGTTTGTGGCGGGAACGAATGCTCGAGCAGGCAAGACTCAGATCCAACGACTCTTAGAGACACTTCTCAAGTCTTAGCGAGGCGGGCAAGAGATGAGAAAGAGAGATATAGAGATACCTAACGCACATAAACTGAAGTTATTCTAGGCATCCATGCATCAGGAGGTGACGAATTTGAAGATTAGCGCAAGAAACCAGGTTAAGGGTAAGGTGACACAGGTCAAGAAGGGCGTGATCACCGCTCAGGTCAAGATAAGGATAGAAGCCCCGGCCACCTTAACAGCTGTAATAACCAAAGAAGCAGTCCAAGAAATGAAGATCAAGAAAGGCGACGACGTGGTAGCCGTCATCAAGGCGACAAGCATAATGGTCTCAAAATAAGCACAAGGCCTCAAGACTATTTGTAGATCGATCGCCTAGCGATCTACATGAGCGGACACTAGGGATAGTGCCGTACGACACGTTGAAGCTGGTATTCGGCTAATCTACTTCTTTCTGAGGCCAACTAAAGTCGTACTCAATGGATTACCCTGCTCGGCATAACGAGGTGACTTATATGATCGTGCCGCCGTCTCTATCGAGAGGAACCGGGGCTCATGGATTCTCTCCCCGAACACGTAAGGATGCTCTTGGAAGAAGCAATGCATCTACCGTACAGAATAGAGGAGGTCCCAACCGGAGATTGTGAGACTACATGGCAGGTGCTGATCGATCCCTCCGCCCGCACAACTCGACGCCTCGGAACCTACGAGACCATAGTTGGAGCAGCCGGCCGCATAAACGGAGAGATAATCGTGTGGCCGCGAGTGAAGGGAAGTCTAGCGCGTTTGACCAGAAAACTGGACGGGAAGGAGGTGGATGCTCATCTCCTGACGAACAGGGACAAGTGGAGCGGTCTGAAACGGCTCATCCCCCATACGCTGAAATTTCTTCGAGACATTCACTCAACGGTCGAAGATATAAACCGTGAGTACAGTTCGGATGTTGAGATTCATCTCGATAGAGAAAAGGCCGAATGGTGGCCTCAAGTACGTTTCAGGTCTTCGGGACTGAGCGCCGATGAGTCGGTGGAGAGACTTGAAAGAAACGTGAAGGCTTTTGCCAAGGCCTTGAGAGAGTATCATGTAAGAATGGAGTCTCTCAAGATCTAGACCTAGCCAGAGATCATTATTCACCAGATCGGAGCACGCGATGGAAGAGTCACAGCAGGAAAACGCCGATCAGGCTTCTATCGATCGATCGGGAGTGATCAGATTCTTGAGACTTTCCACGCTGAACCTAGTGCCGGAGCAGCCATTCTTTGTTAGGGGAAGAACCTGAGCGCTGACGCCTCTTGCTTCAACATACTTCAGAGCGAGCTTGAGCTCTTGACAGCAGGCAACTCCTACCACGCCTTCGTAACTGGACCTACGAAGGATCTCCGGTATGCATGAGCCTCCCGCTACAACGTAGACATCGTACCTCATTTTTCTGGCCAATTTGGTTGCTTGGTTCACCTGGCAGTCAGGAGAACAGGCATGACAGAAATACGAGGGTTGGCTCGCGTCGAAATGCGCTTGACACCTCTTATCCATGTACTTACGTGCGCAGTGTGGGAGGAACAGAGCTCTCTTCCCGGACCTTAGGAAGGGCTCTCTATTTACTATATTTGTGAAGTTGACGTCAATCAGATCCTCGACAACAGTTAGGGCGTCCGACACTTCCAGACCGGTAAGCTCATGTATCTTGAACGTTTCTACTAGATGCCTGGCCCTCTCTCCCACCTTCCTATGAAGACCTGCCTGTGTCGAAATCTTGGCTACTTCTTTGAAGAATGAACGAGAAAGTCGAGATAGATCGAAGCTGAACTCGTAGGGCACGCTTTGAGTGAAACTGCTTTAGGATATAAACGTAGATAGAGTCTTCTGTTAGATATACTGCCAGCCCCATTGCTCAGTCATGCAGACGTCGATCCACCCTCGCGAAGGCGAGCTAGCAAGCCGCGGCTGCAGCTTGAAGTGCGGCTTTGTAGGGGGTCCAGAAGCCCTATGAGACAAGGCCTTCGATTGATCATGGAGCGAGCAGCAAACCTAATCAACTTATCCGATCCGTAGCCAGCAGGATGGTACGATGCCCATAGTGGAGTTCAACGGCAAGAAGCCTGAAGTCCCATCTTCCTGTTACGTCGCATCGAGTGCAACCATAGTTGGCGATGTAGTTCTAGGGGAGAGATGCAACATCTGGCCCAACGCTGTTATTCGGGGAGACCTTAACAAGGTGCGAATAGGCTCGGAGGTAAGCGTCCAAGACGGCTCCATGCTTCACGTAGATCCTGGCTTTCCTCTCACCGTAGGGGATAGAGTGACCATAGGCCATGGAGCAATTCTGCACGGTTGCACAATCATGGAGGATGTCCTCATCGGGATGGGATCCATCGTACTGAACGGAGCTCGCGTGGAGTCGAACACAGTCGTTGCAGCAGGAGCGGTGGTGAAAGAAAACAGCGAGATGGCTCGTGGGTCCTTGCTAGCTGGCGTGCCCGCAAAAGTCGTCAAGAAGCTGACGGCTTCGCAGATTGATCTCATCAAAGTCTCAGCTAAGGTCTATCTACAGCTAAGCGAGGAGTATCGCAGGGGCCTATCCAAGGGACGGATTGTATGAAAGACGACTCTGAAGATTTGGTGCTAGAAGGGGACGTAGTTCTCTTCCTCACGGAAAGAGGCAAGAGGTACCTTGTCCAAGTTGTGGAGGGGAAGAGATTTCACAGCGGGGAAGGTTACGTTGACCTCTCTTCGATAATCGGTATGCCCTACGGTGGTTCAGTCAGAACCAACATAGGACGGAGATGGTTCGTGCTATTCCCCAAGTTTGCGCAAAAAATCATGAAGGTGCCCAGAGTCACCCAGATCGTCTATCCAAAGGACTTGGGAGCAATAATCATGATGGCCGACATCCATACCGGGAGCCGCGTGGTTGACGGCGGAACAGGGAGTGGAGTTCTGACAGCGACCATCGCCAGGTATGTTAGCCCCACGGGAGAGGTATACAGCTACGATGTGAATGAAAGAAATTTGGAGGCTGCCAAAGCACAACTCGCCAGGCTCGGGTTGCTAAGATACGTTAGTCTCAAGCAGGGAGATCTCACATCCCGAATAGACGAGGTGAGTGTGGACGCGGTGACACTGGACATCCCAACTCCATGGTTGGCGGTGGGCAACGCATATAGGGCATTGAGAGCTGGCGGAATGCTTCTCTCGCTGAGCCCAACAATAGAACAGGTAGTGGAGACTGTGGAATCCATGAAAGAGACCGGTTTCGTCGACATCGAAAATGTCGAGATTCTCCTTCGACGCCTCCGCGTAAGAAGAGGCATGACCAGGCCAGAGCACATCATGAGGGCGCACACGACGTACATAACGTCAGGACGAAAAGCCTTAAAGGAGGTCTCCGGCGGAATGATTGGGGAGCATGGACTTCAACCATGACCAAGGTAAAGCGAGAGACAGCTGATTTTATCCTATTTACGATCGGAGCCATTCTTGCTTTTGGAACCCCCTACGTTGTCTTGATTTTGAACAGGATGCACATTGCTTCTCCGAGTATCGCGATTCTCCCTGCGATTCTAGTTCTCGTCGCTGGGTTAATCATGGTCTACCTCTTTGGGAAGAAAATAGGAATGGAGGACTAATCGCCCTACATGAGGAGACTCCTAAATCCTTAATCGCGCAGATGAAATCACACATAGAGAACAGCTACTGGAGCTAACTCAGCGTCTCCATCTATCCGCGCGGTCTATTCTCGAAACGCGTTTGCCCACTTTGGAGGCTACTCTAAGTTGAGCTCTCTCTCGAGGCGCTGCTTTTGGGCCTTGTAGTCTTCCTCTCTAAGCTCGCCGATCTTGAACTTGACATCAAGCTTCTCTATCTGTTTCTTGACCTTCTTCTGTTCTTCAAGAAGTTTCTTTATGGAATCCAGCTGCTCACTTAGATCCTTAACTACCTTACTCGTTGTCTGCTTGTCGACTCCCAGTGAAGGAGCTTCCTTCTCAAATTTCTCTATTTTATCCACTATCGATGATTGAAACTCGGATAGGTCCGCGGGTTTGATCTTGAACGGGTTCTGGAGAAGCATGAGCCTCGGCTTCGACTTCGAAAGCTCCCTGTCAATCTCGAGTTTGGACGTGATGTACTGCTTGTCAGGAACCTCTCCTACCTCGTGCCGTATCTTCAACTGCTCGAGCTGCATCGAGAGTTCTTTCACCTTATCAGATGTCCTCGCTAGTTCTTCCATCCTCCTTTGCTCCAGGTTCTCTTTCCTGCCGAGATACTCGAGATACAGCTCGGTAAAGACATCAGCTCTTGTTTCACGAGTTAGGACCATGTCCGCCAACCTGAACCGCCAGCTGTTCAGAAGCGCGAGTTGATCGATCAACCTCTGGACGTCGGCTTCCTCGACAGGTTTCTCCGCGGGAACCTCGGCGGTGGGAGCCGCGGCGGCCTCCTTCTCCTCAGCTACGGTGAGCTCCGCCTCAGGCGCTGCCACTTCCTCTTCCTCCTTGGTCACTTCTTCCTTGGGCAGCTCTCCTCCACAGAACATACAGTATGTGCCCTTCAGGGTAAGTCTACCGCAGTGGAGGCAGAGTGTTCTTTCGCTAGCCATCGCGTCAACACTACCTATCTAACTCGCAGTTCAATCCGCTAAAAACGTTTTCGGAGATGAAGGCCCGACATGCATAGAGTGTATGTATCCGACCCATCCGAGTGTATGACCGGTATGAAGCTACAGGCTACGCGCTAGTTTTTTAGCCAAGTTCACATAGAGAGCCTTGAACCGGCAATGCCTCAGCCCATCATCTCAGTTTCAGGGGTCAGAGGAGTGTTGGGCGATAACCTACTGAGCGATGATCTGGTTAGAATACTCCAAGTCTATTCGAATATCGTGGGAAGGGCAGGCATCATCGCGCTGGGGCGTGACACAAGGGGCTCTGGGCTGCCTATAGCAATGCTAACAGAGTCCGCGTTGATGGCTATGGGCCACGATGTATTGGATCTTGGGGTCCTCCCAACGCCAGCTCTTGTGCTAGGGGTTAGAAAGCTCGGGGCCAGCTCCGGAGTGATGATAACTGCCTCTCATAATCCTCCTCAGTGGAACGGGTTGAAGTTTGTGAACGGTGACGGGACCATTTTCCGGGAAGACCAGATGGAGCAAGTGGATGCCTTCAAGTCAAGAGGCGCAGAGGTCTTCCACGCACCATGGAACCAAGTTGGACGCCTGACAAAGTACGGTTTCTCGGACCAATATGTTAAGGCAGTTTTGAACTGGTTGGACCTTGAAAGAATAAGGAGAGCAAGGCTCCTAGTAGCAACTGATGCGGGAGGGGGAGCCGCCTACCAGACCACCTCAATGATGCTGTCCCAATCAGGTTGTAGGGTCTTGACCCTAAACGACGTACCAGGGGTCTTCAACAGAGCAATCGAGCCCCTACCGGAGGCCTTGACGGATCTTAAAGTAGTGGTCAAGGAAATTGGCGCTTCGTTCGGTGTCGCTCACGACTGCGATGGAGACAGAGCCGTTTTCGTGAACGAAAAAGCAGAGGTTCTCAGGGAAGATCTGCCCGTCGCCGTCGCTCTTGATCACTATCTCGCCAGAAACAAAACCTCACTGGTCGTCAATTCGGCCTCTTCACAGGTCTTTGAACATGTGGCTCAGAAACATGGAGTTCAGATCTACGAAGCCCCTGTAGGTGAAGCAAATGTTGTACAAGCAATGATAGAGCGACGGAGTTTGGCTGGTGCGGAGGGAAGCAACGGAGGATTGATTTTGAGGAAGTTTACCCCGACTCGAGATGGAGGCCTTCTGATGATGATGATCGTTGAGGCCGTTGCACAGGAAGAAAGATCACTAGGGGAACTCATCTCCGATTATCCGAAGTATTTCATGGCAAGGCGTAGCCTTGCTCTTCGGATCACACCGAAACCCGGTTTCTACAGAGAGCTAGCGCGCCTGTACGGGCTGCACCAGAGCGATCTACGCGATGGACTTAAGTTAAAGAGGCAACATGAATGGATCTTTTTCAGAGCATCTAGAACGGAGCCGATACTCAGAGTCATGGCGGAATCGAAATCGGAGCAACGAACGGAAGAACTGATTAACGAAGGAGAGAAGAGGGCCAAGTCTCTCCTTGCTGAGAATCAATCACAGGATGGAACTCCCAAGTGAAGTGTTGACCGACCGCTAGGCTCATAGGGTGGCTGAGTCATTCTCCGCTTCTCCAAACAGCTCTGAGGAAGCATAAGAATCCGAGCGCGTCCCCATTCTAGACTATCGATCGACTTATTCCCCTTCGCATCTTATGAAGAGCCACTCGACCTAGTTTGCTATTCGGTTGATAATGAGTTGCTCTCGGCCTCCCCGGACGGCCCTCCCTCTTGGACTTCAATGTCCGCGCCCAGCCCTCTCACCAACTCAACGAACGCCATAAAATATGGAGACGTGTATTCTACGTTTGCTATCTCCAATCCGTTTTGTATTCCCAGAGCGAGACATGTGCAGGCCATCGAGACAAAGTCATCTGCATGTGAGCTCAACGTGGCGGGTTTCAGATCGCCCCCCTTTACATATAGGTTCTTTTCATCGTAGACTACTTCTACGCCGACCTTGTTCAGCTCTATCATCAACATCCTTAGGTCGTGAGGCAGGTCTCCCTTTCCATACGGAAATTCTGTAAACGTGCTCCACTTGTCGGTAAAGCTGGCTAGAACCGAAGCTGGAAATAGCAGTTGCGACTCAGCTGCCTTCATCGTCATCGGAAGTCCTGTGGCATCCCTTGCATCAATTTGGACGAAGTCTTCTCCAACACGAACATTTGCACCGAATTGACGGAGGCCTTCGATCAGCTTGATTTCTGGTTGCAGTCCGTTGGGATTCAGGCCAGCTACGCGTATAACAGATCTAGAGACAGCCGCAGCCACAAGAACCAGGCCTCCGATCAGGAAGCTGCCTTCGATTGTAACCTCAGATGGATGATAACTCTGGGGAGCAGGGATTCGAAGTTCACCCTTCTTTCCTACCTCTTCAGTTTCTATGCCCATTCTCCTCATGATGTCAAGAGTCATAGCTATCGCGGAGTTTGAGAGTTTCAAGCTTCCAGTGAAGTTGATCCCTACTTCACTTTCGGCTCTAGGTGAAACAAGCATGAGGCCTGAAGCTAGGTGCGCGTCCGCGTTTCTGATTCTGATTTGACCTCCCTTCAAGGCGGGTCCTTGTATTGAGGGTAGACCTCTGCCCCTCACCTCGATCGATTTCGAAGCAAGCATTCGTCTGAGCGATACAGCTGAGTCGCGCAACATCCTGCTGTTCCCAGCGAAACTGCACCTCCCCTCGGCCACAAGAGACATCGGCATCAGCATCCCTACAGTTTGCCAGGATGTATTGCACTCAAGAGGATCAAAAGGTCCGGCCAAATCTTCCTTCCCCTCAAAGACCCAGCCCTTGTTCTCCTCTTCTACCCTGACGCCAAAGGCTTCACAGCCCTTGCGCGTGAGGAGCGTCTTGCTGTTTACTAGGGGATTCAGTATCTTTGACTTACCTGGTGAAAGCGACAGGGCCACCACATGCCTGTGAGTATAGTTCTCAGAGGGAAAGACATCCACCGTGCCCGAAAGTTCCTTGCCTCCAATAACCTTCATAGACTTCAACCCTCGCCTACCCCTCTCATTCGCCCTCAACGCGAAGTTAGTATTTGTCTCGACTTTATTAAAGTTCTTTGTATGCCCTCCCGCGTTTGGTATTCTTTCCGCAAGAAAATCCCCCCGGATTTCCAAGAGAATCCGGAGGTATTCCGGCATTCACTCATCTCGCCTATCCAGTAGGCCACATGATCGTTTCCACTGTTCGTAAATCGATCGATGACAGACCAAAGCGATCGAGAGATAGCCAGAGGCTCCGTATTCAGACCGATCGTCTCACCCTAGCCATCTACCGAGGTCCGCATTCGGCCTAGGATATCGCGTAGGTCGAGCGGGCGATCAGAGCCTGTTGCTTATGACTCTGTCTTATGCCTTCTACAGCTACAGCCTCAAAGGACTAACGCAGCCGGCGACCGATCCGATCGAACAGTCTCCTAGTTCTGTCACTCTTCTTCTTCCTCCAGCTGGTCCAAGTACCTTCGGTACTCCTCAGGGTCCATCAGATTCTCTAGCTCGCTTTGTCGAGCGATCTCTATCCGAAGTATCCATCCGTCCTCATACGGAGACTCGTTGATGACCTCGGGGCTATCCATGAGGGTATTGTTTACTTCCACGACCCTCCCGCTGATGGGGGACAAGACGTCGGAAGTAGCTTTGACGGATTCCACTGAACCGATCGGGTCTCCTTGCTTAAGCCTTTGATTCACGTTCGGAAGTTCCACGTAGATGATTTCGTGAAGACTCTTCTGTGCATAATCAGTCATTCCCATCAAAGCATGCTTATTCTCAGTTTTTAGCCACTCGTGATCCCTAGTATACAGTAGTTCATTTCTCACCTCATACTCTTCTGACATCGAAGGTCATCCCCTCTTCAAAGTCGACTGCTGCCGATGCAGCTCACTATATAGCACTTTTTCTCACCGCAGCAAAATTCGGACACGGACAATCCCGTCGAAGGTGTTCCCAAGAGACCTTGAGTCTGTCCACATAGAGGAGCGGATCTCAGACTGAGCGGGTCCGCCTCCAAGCAGGTGGACTTCGAAATGAGCTCTCCACAATCGATCGATCAATTGTTCAGCCGAAGAAAATCTTCGCCGAATCGTAGAGGGCCCTGTTCACGGTTTTTAAGCCGGCGGCGGCGATCTCAAGATCCATTGGAACTATCTCCGTCGACCTCAGACTCACCATCTTGCCGAACATTCCTTCCTTCACGAGATCCACAGCGGCCAAGCCAAACCTGGTCGCCAAGATTTTGTCGAACGATGAGGGTGAACCGCCTCGCACGACGTGACCCAAAGCAACTGACCTTGTATCTGCACCCGTCCTCTTCTCGATTTCGCGCGCGAGAAACTGACCTATCCCACCGAGCTGCACATGTCCGAACTCATCGACCTCACCTTCCTTGAGGAAAACAACCTCCTTCTCAGCGAGTTTCGCGCCCTCAGCTGCAACGATGACAGCGAAGTTCTTGCCGTCCAACCGTCTCTTGTTCACTAGGGCGCAGACTTCATCCAAGTTGAACGGTTCTTCGGGTATTATAATATAATTGGCACCCCCAGCCATCCCTGAGAAAAGAGCAATCCAACCTGCGCTTCGACCCATCACCTCTACTACAATGACCCTGTCATGTGATTTGGCGGTCGTGAATAGCTGCTCTATGGCCCGAACCGATATCTCAACAGATGAAAAGAAACCGCAGGAGAAATCTGTACCAGCGACATCGTTATCGATGGTTTTGGGTACACCTACCACCTTGACTCCCATCTTGCTAAGCCCATATGCTACACCTAAAGTGTCGTCCCCGCCAACTGCAATCAACGCATCAATCATGAACTTCCTCAAGTTCTCCAGCACTCTAGCTGGACCGCGCTCTGTTTTGAAAGGATTCGTGCGAGAGGTCTTCAGGATCGTCCCTCCCTCATTGAGTATGCCCGATACATCCTCGTATCGAAGATGCATTATGTCTCCCTCCAGAAGTCCTCTCCACCCGTATCTAATCCCGTAGACGTCAAACCCGTAGTCAGAAGCTCTCTTCACAGCGGCTCTGATTACGGCGTTTAAGCCTTGACAGTCACCGCCTCCGGTCAGTATTCCTATCCTCGTCTCTCTTCACTCTCCCCTGACAACTTCAATGTCGCTCAGAGAATCAACATATTTCATATGCCATGGGTGAGCGGTCTGTTTTACTATCTCAACCAGTTCATTTAGCCGGGACACCCCCGTCGTAGCTAGGAACTGGTTCATATCTTTCCGGCTGATCGCCTCCTTCCAGATCGCTCTTCCACCCAGAAACCCTGAAGCTCCATTTTGAACGGCGTATCTTACGTTCTCCTTAAACTCAGGAAAATCCACACCTGCACTCAAAACTACCCACGGTGTCTCACTCGCCTCGTCTAGCTTCCTACATGCCTCCACTGGATCTTGTCCAAGTTGCTCTGCATAACTGAGCTCCAGTGGAAACTCCGCTTTCAAAACGTCTATGCTATATTCAGGCTTCGTCAGCTCAGCCGCTGTTTTCACCACAAGGTCGGGTTTTATCTTCGCGAAGGCGATTGGGTCTTTCTTCTTGTTCGGCTCCCCCGCTAGGGAGTGAGACACCGTTTCGAGGAGGAAGGCGATGTCGTACTTTTCGCAGGCTCCACCCACCGCTCTAACCATAGACTCTTGGTGCCTGTGAGTGGGGCTGTCTGCTCTATGATATATCAACATCTTGACCGCCGCCGCCCCTCTCTGCTTTATCGTTCGAACGGCTTCATCTACTTCCAAGTCTTTGAAGATCGCAACTTTGGGGGCGAACTCTCCCTCCCCACCATAGCCGGTGGCTTCTATTCCCATCAAGAGACCTACATCAGCCCTGATGCTGCAAGCCCTCAGGAAGGATCTTTCAAACGAATACTCGGGGTCAACCAGTACACCGGTTGCGTTTCCACCGCTTTGCTTGCCCACAAGGTTCTTTATCAGCGAAAGCTTCGTTTGTTTGATTGCTTCGTCTGACACGTCAGCCGGGCTTTCAGGGTTTAGCATCTTCCTCAGAGCGCCTCTTTGGTCCGTAGCGACCATGGAGAAGAGGCCCTTTTGGCTGGAGATGTGCAGGAGACCTTCGAACTTGCCGTTGCTCATCATGCTAGGCTGCCTCAATTCTAGGTCACCGCTCGCTTTTGCTGCAGGTTCCATGCTAGCAGTATATAGATTTCTCGTCCTCTACAGAGCCCTCATATAATGCCCATGGTGTATTCTTCTCTACGATCGATCGAAGTAACGGGCCTTAGGAACAGGTTGCAGGCGTCAGTTGGGGATAAGTCCAAGTGCACGATGTTTCCAACGCGATCGTTTCAAAATCAAGCCTAACTACTCCGCTGCCTTCCTGCTTTGTTTGCTAGGTGACTCATGTTTCCAGTTGAAGCTCACAGTTTGCACAGAGCCTTGTGTCGGTCCCTGAGGCGAAGAAAGCGATATCAAGTGGTCTCATAATGCAAAGCAGTCGGTCCTCGCTATGACCAGACGAGATGTCAAGCAAAACGGGGTCCAAGCTGGCAAGTCTCCGTACATCGCTCTTGCCATAGCCGTTTTCGCCGTCTCGTTCGCAGCTATACTGATCAGGCTAAGCGAGGCTCCACCGATGGTAATCGCGACCTATAGGATGACTATTACCACGCTGATTCTAGTTCCCCCTGCACTTCTCTCAGGTGCGTACTCGGAGATAGCTAGAGCATCGAGGAGGGAGAGCGCGATAGTTCTCCTCGCCGGTGCTGCCCTGGCGGTTCACTTTGCCTCTTGGATATCGTCACTCAGCTTAACCTCCGTGACTAGCTCGGTCGTCATAGTCAACTCATCCCCTGTATTTGTAGCTGTGGCGGGCCGCTACCTTCTTCGAGAAGGCGTAACACGGAAGATGGCTTTGGGAATCGCCGCGGCGCTACTTGGATGCTCGGTTATCGCCTCCGCTGATCTTGGCTTGGGTGAGGTCAATCTCCAAGGCGACATCTATGCGCTCGTGGGAGCCCTCGCGGCCGCAGTCTATGTCCTAGGGGGCAGAATGATCAGACGAACCACAGGGCTTTTTGCCTATGTTCTTCCCGTCTACGCCATTTGCTCACTAATCCTAGGAGGAGCTGCGGTGCTTCTTAAGACGCCTCTCCACCCATATCAAGAGCGAGAGTACTGGATCTTCCTGGCTCTGGCGATAGTTCCAACGATCTTTGGACACACCCTGTACAACTGGGCTCTTCGATTTGTTCCAGCGTCAGTTGTGGCCGTCTCACTTCTTGGCGAACCCGTTGGGGCCGCAGCGTTAGCAGGAGCCATACTTAACGAATACCCCACGCCGCTAACGGTGTTCGGCGCCGTCCTGACCTTGACTGGCATATACATCACGGCGAGGAAGTAGAGTTCCAACGTGCTCCCAAACATCTGAGGAAGCCTCGATCGATGGCTGACAGGCTATAACAGGTATCAGGGTAGGATGATCGGTCGGTGATCCTAGCTTTTGCCTCCGAATTCCTTATGCGTTTAGTTTAGCTAACGAAGTCTATGTTAGGTCCACTATGGATAAACCTCGTTGCTCTGTAGCCTCGTCCAGAACCGCTGCCCTAGGAGTAACACCGTAGTATCTGCAAGAGAAAAGTCCTAGCAGCCTACCCTCAAAGAGGTATGCATATCCCTCCGGATAAGCCTCATGGGCACGAAGCATCAGACTGAGCTTGTTCTCTTCCATGAAGATATCGAAAACATCTCTCCCGAAATATCTTATCCCTTCTCCTCTGAAGCTCCTCTCAAAGCCCGAGATTCCTTCTCTGGGATCGTTCCAGAGTAGCTGCACCACTAAAGATGAGACAGGATCCACCTCTCCCTTTGGAAGAGAGGCTATCTGCTCCAGATCCGTTAGGCCTTCAGCAAGGCCTCCGTGAACGCATAGAACGCTGGAGCCCAACACCGCTGCGTACGGCATCTGCGCGAACAATTCACTGTACTTTCTGTAGAGCCCAACCGAGTATTTCGACGATACGAGATCGAAGAAACCGTAGTTGAGGTTCGCTGTCGGTGTCTCGTGGTTCCCTCTGATCAGGTAGATCCTATTGGGAACCTCGGTCTTCAGATTAAGGAGGAAGTTGATGTTCTCGATCTGCTTCGGCCCTCTGTCTACATAGTCACCGAGGAAGAGAAGGACCGTGTCATTCCTACCTAGGAAAGTATCAGCTGCTTTCTTTGATGCGTCGTAGTCACCATGGGTGTCGCCGATGATCACCACCCTCTTCGACGATATCTCCAGAAGCTGAGCCTCCGTGACCAGATGTCTTTTTGCCCTTTCTATCAGCTCAGTCGCTTCAGCCTCGCTCAGGTTCAAGCTTTCCACTTACTCATCCTCCCGCGTCGTGACGGACACGATCGATCGATTGATAGATGGATTGTGCACTGATTCCAACTTATCGCGTTCCCACCTGCCTTGGAAACACGGCGCCGTAGGTAGGGATTCGCTAGCTCAGCGTCTTCTCCCGTTTCTTTCTCCACATCCTCCAGCTGAGACAAATGCTTCTGGGGTGAGAGGCCCTAGTTTCGTCCACTCTGCTGACGGCAGTATTGTAAGGTGCTCCCAGAACCTTTTGAGGATATCTGTAAGCCTCGTCCAATATCTTCTCCATAACGTCAGCGAAAATGTCTAACTCACGCTTCGACTCGGTCTCTGTGGGCTCAACCATGAACGCTTCATCAACAGTCAAAGGAAAATAGATGGTTGGTGCGTGAACGCCGAAATCTAGTAGTCGCTTCGCGACGTTCAAGGCTCTGACACCTGTCTCTTTGGCCAGTCTTGACAAGCTAAGAACGAACTCGTGTTTTCTGGGCCGACCCGAGTCATATGGAAGAGAAACTCCTCGAAGCTTCCTAAGCTTGCTCAGGAGATAGTTAGATCCCAAGACACTTGCTTCAGCGGCCAGCCTCAATCCTTCCCGACCCATCAGCAGCAGATAAGCATAGGTCTTCACGTAGACCGAGAAATTGCCATAGAACATCTTGATTCTTCCAACGGACTTTGGCTTGTTGTAGTTCAGGAAGTATCGACCAGAGCCTTTGTCAAAATCAACAGTAGGAATGGGCAGGTATGCTTCAAGCTCTTTTTTGACACCAACAGGGCCACCGCCCGGCCCACCGCCACCATGCGGGGTGGAGAATGTCTTGTGGCAGTTCAAGTGCACTATGTCAAACCCCATGTCTCCTGGCCTGACTTTTCCCATTAGAGCGTTGAGGTTGGCTCCATCGTAGTAAAGGAGACCCCCCGCTCCGTGCACGATCTCGACGATTCTCTCGATTTCTCTCTCAAAGACACCAAGCGTGTTAGGATTCGTGAGCATGAGACCTGCGGTCTGTTCGTCGACAAGTCTTTCTAGTTCCTGAACATCCACGCATCCTGAAGAGTCGCTTTTTACAACTTCAATATCAAAGCCGGCCATTACGGCGCTGGCAGGGTTTGTTCCGTGAGCTGAGTCAGGCACTATCACCTTGGTTTTTTTCTGTCGCATTTCCTCGCCGTGAGCCCTCATGATCAGACATCCGAGAAACTCGCCGTGAGCACCTGCGCCCGGCGTGAAACTAAACTTGTCCATGCCAGTTAGCTCACAAAGCATTCGATCTAGTCTGAATAGAATCTCGAGGCTTCCCTGCACGAGGGACTCATCCTGCAATGGGTGAACATGCTTCACTTTGCCAAGGCAAGCTAGGCTCTCGTTTATCACGGGGCTGTACTTCATCGTGCAGCTTCCTAGGGGATAGCTGCCGACGCTGACTCCGTAGTTCATCTCGCTAAGCCTCGTAAAATGTCGGACCACCTCAGGTTCGCTGCACTCTGGGAGATTCAGAGACCCTCTACGAAGCACAGGAGGGATGCTCTCCAATGCTGCTTCCAACCCATCCTCGATCTCCTTTTCCATTGATGGAGGTAGGTAGCCTATGGCCCCCCTTCTCCCGAGCTCGAATATTGACGGCTCAGGCCAACGACTCTGTCTATACATCAGCGCTCACCAACTATCTGGGCGACTGCCTCCACAAGCGCATCGATCTGACGTTTCGAATGAGTCTCAGTGACGCAGAAGAGAGACGACTCCCCTACTTGAGGAAATTCAAAGCGAAGATCCTTACCACCATGCATGCCCCTCGAAAGAAGGCCTGCATTGACTTCGTCCAGGGAAACCTGCCTGAAGTTCGCGGCGAACTCCTTGAAGTGAATACCGTCAAACAGAGGAGCCACTACACCTTCTACACTGTTTAGCCTCTCAGAAGCGTATCGGGTCTTAGCTAGGATGTGTTCGGCAAGATTTCGCATCCCCGCCTTTCCGAGAAGAGAAAGGTAGACAGCCGAAGCCACAGCGCAGAGAGCTTGGTTGGTGCATATGTTGGAGGTGGCCCTCTCCCTTCGAATGTGTTGCTCCCTTGTTTGCAGGCTCATGACGAAAGCTCTCTCTCCCCCCTTCAACGTTTTCGTCATGCCTATGAGCCGGCCAGGCATAGCGCGGATCATCTTCATATCGTCTTTACAGGCCAACACGCCTAGCAGAGGTCCACCGAAGTTGATGTCATTGCCAAGCGGCTGGCCCTCGGCCACCACAATGTCGGCACCATAGTCTCCTGGTGCCCTCAGTACACCGAGGGAAACTAGATCCGTCCCCACAACATACAAGGCTCCGGAGTCATGACACACTTGTTCAACATCGACAACATATCTCTGCATCGTTCCGAAGTAGGAGGGATTCTCGATGTACACAGCCGCCGTCCTAGATGAGACCTTCTTCTTTAATTGCTCCACCTCCAACTGACCGGTCTCCCATGAGTTACTCACCTCCATTATCTTCATGCCTGCAGCCTTCAAGTACGTTTCAAGAACATCTCTCCGATCTTGAGACATGTGTTCAGGTACCAACATCTCGCTTCTACCCGTGAGCCTGCCAGCCATCCTCCCCGCCTCTCCGAGGGCTGTTGCCCAGTCGTACATGGAGGCGTTGACGACGTCCATTTCAAGGAGCTCTGCCAGAAGGCTCTGATACTCGAAGAGTGCTGTGAGCATTCCCTGGCTTGCCTCAGGTTGGTATGGAGTATAGGACGTCAGAAACTCGCTTCTGGAAACGATCTCCGAGACGACTGCTGGTACATAGTGGGACCATACCCCCGCGCCTAGGAAGACAGGCATCTCCTTCGCGGACGTATTCCTATCGAGAATCTTCGAGATGTGTTCGTAAACCTCTGATTCAGAGAGAGGGTCAGGAAGATCTAGGTCTCTCTCGAGCAAGAACTTTTCCGGAACATCGGAGTAGAGCTCTTCGACGGTTTCAGCCCCTAGCTCGCGCAGCATTGCCTCCCAGTTGTCAGAGGTTGAGTTGGGCACCAACGGGTGAGGACGAGCCACTCTCTTCGACAATGCTCTCCACGACCGTGAAGCACAAATGTTGAGTGTATATCTCTTTTCCTAGGTGGTCAGGTTTTCAGCTCTTGATCAACCCTTCTCATGTCTATCACTCGCCCGAAGTGATAGAGCGTTACTCTAGGATGTTGTTCAAGCCAGTTGTGTCGAAGAACTGATGCTCTTGCTCCCAGTCAGATCACGTGTCAGGTCCCGATATCTTTT
This sequence comes from Nitrososphaeria archaeon, assembly GCA_041862235.1. GTDB lineage: Archaea > Thermoproteota > Nitrososphaeria_A > Caldarchaeales > JAVZCJ01 > JBGVSY01. The sequence continues at coordinate 34,602 of JBGVSY010000092.1, forward strand.
CGTCCATAGGAGATCAAGCCAATTTGTGTGCGTATGAATGCGTTGGATGCACCCGCTCAGCTCGAAATGATCGATCAAATGAACAACTATTTCTCACGGACTGCCGCTGAGGCCATCTCAAATAAGATCTTCTCAGGGTCCTTTGCACAGACCACTGCGCTAGCTAGCAGCACTCCCTCTGTGTCAAGTTTCAAAGCAGCTGAGATATCTTCTCCACTGGAGATGCCTGCACCACACAGTATGTGAACGGAAGAATTGGTCTTTCTGATGAGGTCAACCGTCCTTGTCACAACCTCGGGCTGAACCTTGGAGATTGCGCGTCCCGTCCCAATCAGTTCGGGGACCTCCACCGCCACCATTGTTGGTGACAATACAGCTGCGGATTGGCTTACCGCAGCGTTGTTCGCACAGACTACCGTCGCCAGCCTCGCTTTGGAGGCTCGTTGTAGTGCTGTCTCGACATCCGCCAGGAGCATCCTCTTCTCTGAATGGTTAATGAGGGTCCCAACCGCCCCAGATGCCTTTACTGTTTCGGGCAGCATGGCTCCGGTGTGGCTTCCGGGCTCGCATGGGTCTATGTGCTGCGCAAACACAGGGATATCGACAGCGTTGGCGATCTCCATCAAGTTGATGGCTTGCGGTGCAACTCCAATCGCTGCGCCGGTTTCCAAGCTAACATGTTCGGCTGTTCTTGATAGACTCAGGGCCTGATCTCCAGTTGCTTGGAGATAAGTCTTGAAGTTCACTATGATCAGTGGATAAGATATTTTCCGCAAGCCGCCATCACCACCTAGGAGTTGTCTGGGGATGCTTTTGTACTTAAAGGTGTTTCACAGCCCGTCGAAACGAGAAGACTGACAGACAATACCCCAAGTGCCAGACTCCTTCAAATTCACCCACTGTTCACAGCGAACCTGTTTTACAGAATGATGACTTGGTTACGTCTTCCTTGATCGATCGGGGGATTCTCTTATCGAACAGCCTCTAGCTACATGCTTGATATAGGAGATGCCGCAACCACACTTCGATGTCACAGCGAAAGAAAAGAGCACCTCTGATCTTCATCCCCATTAGGACGAAGGTCATCTCAGAGGGGGACGACTTAACTGAGGTTTTGCTTCGCGCCCTGAGAAAGGCGGGCGTGAAGCTGCAAAATGGAGATGTGCTAGTCGTAGCAAGCAAAATCGTGAGCACCGCCCTCGGCTACAGACGTCGAATCAAAGATAGCGGGATAAGCAAAGAAGCTAGATCTCTTGCGAGGAAAACGGGTCTCCCCGAGAGATTTGTGCAGATGGTAATCGACGAATGCGGAGGCAGATACTATGGACATGTCAAGGGAGCAATACTCACCCTAACGGAGCACGGGCTATATGCAAACGCAGGCCTAGACAGATCTAACTCAGGTTCACCTAGAGATCACGCTGTCCTACTTCCAAAGAATTGTGAGGACATAGCCACTAATCTTCGGAATGCATTGAACAGGAAAACCGGCAAGAAGATTGGAGTCATTGTCTGCGACAGCCACACTCAACCCATGCGCTTAGGGACTACAGGGATAGCTTTGGCGACAGCTGGAGTGAAGCCAACCAAAGACGAGAGAGGAAAGAAGGACCTCTTTGGCTATAGCATGAAGATAACAAGACGCGCTATAGCCGACTGTGTATGTAGTGCATCTCAGATTTTGATGGGGGAAAGAGACGAACAGACTCCGTTCGTCATCTGCAGAAATAGCGGACTAGAACCCTCCGATAAGAGATTGTCCTGGACCATGAGAATAGCTGCCAAGAAATGCCTTTACTTCGGGCCTCTATACCCTCACATGAGCAGGATAATGAAGACGAAGTGAAGATGTATTTCGTGGAAAAATGACCTTGGTGGTTGGACTGGTGTCGATCACCAATCGAAGAGCCAGATCATCGCACGACAAAGATCGCCTCGAGAGTATGTCCGCTTCCTCGTCGCGATTGATCCCACGTCGATGTGCGCGGCCTCAACCCTTCCCTCCAACTTTGAATCCTCTGAGTTTACATCGTGAGAAGGTTGCGGATTGACCATTCCACCGCGCGCTTCATTCTGCAAAACAAATGAGAAAACCATCCATTCCACGCGATGAGCGTCCTAACCCTCGGAGCGACGCCACCCATACTTCTTACTATCGTAGAACGGCATCGCAACGACCTCTGCCTCGACTCTTCTATGTGTCGCTGGATTGATCTCGACGGATAGTTTCACTCCAGGTGAGTCATACTCTCTTGGAACGTACCCCATCGCAATCCCACGGCGCAAGAGCGGAGAATAGGTACCGCTGCTGATGCACCCTATCTGCTTTCCGCCGGAGAAGGTCCTGTCTCCACGTCTAGGAACACCGCGCTCGAGAACACGCAATCCAATACGCTTCCTTGCAACTCCGGCTTGCTTCTGCCGGAGAATGGGTTCCCTGCCCAGAAACTCTTTCTTCTCGTATACCACTGTAAACCCGAGCCTCGCTTCCAAAGGCGTAGTCCGTTCATCCATGTCGCTTCCATAGAGACACATCCCAGCCTCGAGCCTTAAGGTGTCTCTCGCCCCCAGTCCGCATGTCTTTATGCCATCCTCACTCCCGGCTTTCAAGATCTTCTGCCAAAGTTCCTCGGCGCGCTGAGGCCTATCAACGGATACATTCCAGAGGTGAACCTCAAAACCGTCTTCTCCGGTGTACCCAGTGCGTGAAAGAAGCACCTCGAAGCCATCCAGCGGTACCCAGGCACATGAGTAGCGGGGAATACTCTGTAGATCAGATCCCGTAAGCCTTTGCATAGTATCGACTGCCTTGGGGCCCTGAACCGCAAACATCGCCACTTGATCAGAAACCTCGTTGAGCTTCGCCTCATAGTTTGACAGATTAGACCTCAACCACTTCACATCCTTCTCCCTGTTGCCAGCGTTGTAGACTAGGTAGAAGCGTTCCTCACCTAGGCGAAACACGATTAGATCGTCAACTATCCCTCCTTGTTCGTTGCACATCAAGGTGTAATGTCCTTGATTCAGCTTCATGGGGGAGATGTCTCTAGTCAAGATGTGGTTGAGAAACCTAATTGCATCTTTCCCTTCGACCAGAAGACGTCCCATGTGACTGACATCGAAAATCCCCACAGCGTTCCTGACCGCAAAGTGCTCAGGAATGGTTCCCTCATACCACAATGCATGCTCGAAACCGGCGAACTGCGTGAGCTTCCCATGAGCCTTGTGAAAACTCCAGAGATGAGGTTTCTTAGAATGCATAGTTTCCTGTTCGCCCTCACCTGATTTTTAGATATTCGTACGCCTCTCTCACCGTGTCGAAGCAGTAGTGTATCTTCTGGAAACCCCTCCGAAACTCAGCCACATCCTCCTTGACCCGAGCGGGATCCTCACGATCTACTATGACTCGTTTGATAAAATCAGCTATCTCGTCCATTTCTCTTTCTCTCATCCCGAGCCTTGTCACCTCCGATGTCCCCAATCTGATACCTCCCGGATGCATGAAGTGTCTTCCCTCTTTGATATCCCAAGGAAGAAGGTTACGGTTCACAATGACATTCGCCTTCTCTAAGGTCTCCTCGATCTCTCCTCCATCTCCATGCTTTGTTATGTCCAAGAGCAGGACGTGGGACTCAGTAAATCCTTTGTGCTCGGCCAGGACTCTAACGCCCCTTTGGTACAGAGCCTGCCCTAGAGCCTTGGCGTTCTTAACGATCTGCTTCACATATGCTTCTCCAAACTCAGTCATCTCGCAGGTTGCCACGGCCAGACCTGCCACATTATGGAGGTGATGGTTGCTGACCATGCCTGGGAAAGTGGCGGTCTTGATTTGGTCTGAATGCTTCTCCCACGAGAGTACCATACCATGCTGTGGCCCGGGGAAGGTCTTGTGGGTACTTGCAGTCATAACGTCAGCTCCCTCCCTTAGAGGATCTTGAAAGACCCCTCCGGCTATCAGACCCGAAACGTGCGCTGCGTCGTACATGACCACTCCGTCGAGGCTATGGAAGTAGTCTCCTAGTTCTTTGACGGGATGAGGAAACGGGAAAACGCTACCTCCGAAAACTATCATCTTGGGTTTATGACCTTGCCTCATAAGTTCCTCCACCCTCTTCTTCGTTTCATCCACGTCGATGTTTAGTTCCCTATGATCGTAGGCTAGGTATTCCACGTTCAGCCCTCTCACCGCGCCCGCTGTGCCTCCCAGCCTCTTCTTTCCCATGGATATGTGGCCTCCGCAAGGAATTGGAAGGGCATACATGTAGTCGTCGGGTTGAGCGAACGCCGTGTAGGCCACTAGGTTCGCCACGACTCCTGATATCGGTCTCACATCGGCGAACTCCGCGTTGAACAGGCTCTTGACAAGATCTATGGCGATCAACTCCACCTGATCTATGTACTTGCACCCTGCGTACACCCTTTCCCCGGGCCACCCTTCGGCGTACCTGTGCGCGAAATCAGTGGCCCCGGCCTCATGGACGGCTGGGCTAGAGATGTTCTCACTGGCTATCAGTGGAATAGCTCCACTCAACCAGCGATGATGCTTCACGAGGAGCTGGAAAACTTGGTCGTAATATTCTCTCGGGGTCTCCAGAAACCAAACCTCCGAAGAGACAACTGCCTACGAATTAAAAGCCTTTCTACGGAGAAAACAGCTTGACAGAAAGAGATGCTTGGGTTACCGGCGGGTCGGAACCAGAGAGGTTTATATCGAGGTGCAAAGATATTACCTCCCGAGCGACAACGATGATTAGAGAAACCTCGCTTATGGCAGTTTTGACGGCTCTCTTTCTGGCCGCGGGATACCTCGTAGGTCTCTATTTGGGGGATGTCACAACATTTCTGACGATGGCCTTGATCCTGGCTGCATTGGCAAACATCGGATCATACTTCTTCAGCGACAAGCTGGTTCTAGCGATGACTGGAGCGAAGGTTTTGAAGAACAGAAGCCAGAGTCCTGTCGTCTATGAAGTTGTTGAAGGCCTCTCCAGAAAGGCTGGAATACCGACTCCCAAGATTGCTGTCGTCGAGACACCCGTTCCTAACGCCTTCGCCACGGGAAGGTCGCCGAAGAACGCCGTAGTGGCGGTGACCTCGGGCCTAGAACAGAACCTCACCCGGGATGAGATGGAGGGAGTCATCAGCCACGAGATCAGTCACATCCTAGACCGCGACATATTGATTTCAGCCATGGCAGCCACCATCGCTGGTGCGATATCCTACCTCGCCTACATAACCCAGTGGAGCCTCTACCTTGGACAAGGCGGTGGAAGGCGAGACAGGGAGTCCGGGGCAAGTGCGTTGTTTCTGTTGCTGGGGATCATACTGGTGCCCATAGCTGCAACCCTGATCAGGTTAGCCATTTCCAGGTCGAGGGAGTACCTAGCAGATCTGAACGGCGCTAAGCTCTCGGGCAAACCACTAGCCCTGGCATCAGCCTTACAGAGGATCAAGGCAATAGCTAAGAGAAAACCCATCAAGGTCAACCCGTCCACGTCCTCACTGTGGATCATAAGTCCTATCAGTGGAACCAGCGTCTTCGAGCTATTCTCGACACATCCAGCCACTGAGAAAAGAGTCCGGCGGCTTCACGAGATAGCTGGAAGAGCCTAGATCTGAAGAAGGCTGCATAACCAATTATATCTAGGTTCGGACATCCCATGTCGGATGAGGGCCCGTAGCCTAGCATGGACTTGGGCGCAGGCCTCCGGAAGGATTGTTCAAATCCCAGGGAACAGACTTGGAGCCAGCCTGAGGTCGCGGGTTCAAATCCCGCCGGGCCCGCCTCAATCTTCAGAGAAACGTCAATTGATCAAAGAATCGTTCACAGCCAAGCCGCATAAGGTCTAGAATCGCTACGATGAACACGGCTGCCTAGGAGAAAATGTCCTTATTCATTACCTGCGCACTATTATCGAGAAAAATGAAGCTGAGCGGGAAGGTCGCCCTCGTGACCGGGGGAGCCGCGGGCATCGGAAGGGCAACCTCACTTCTCTTTGCAGCTGAGGGAGCAAAAGTGGTCGTGGCGGACGTGGACGAGAAGAGAGGAGAGCAGACCGCGCAAATGATCCGAAGACGAAATGGCGTAGCCGCATTCATGAGAGCCGATGTGTCGAAAGCTTCCGATGCAAAAAAAATGGTACGGTTTGCCGTTAGCTCATACGGCAGACTGGACATCCTGTTTAACAATGCGGGCATAGCAGGGCCCGACAAACCGATCCACAAGCTATCTGAGGAGGACTGGGATAGAGTCATGAACGTGAATTTGAAAGGCGTCTTTCTAGGAAGCCGGTATGCAGTGCCTCAAATGATAAGGCAGGGCGGGGGCGTCGTGATAAACACCGCTTCGGAGTTAGGGGTTGTTGGATCTCCGGGACACCCAGCGTATAGCGCTTCGAAAGGTGGAGTGATAGCGCTCACCAAAGCGATGGCGGTCAGCCTTGCCAAACACAACATTCGAGTGAACTGTGTGTGCCCCGGAGCAACCGACACAGCGCTCTTGAAAGACTTCGCGAAAAAAGGAAGGAAGAAGAGAGAGCTAGAGAAGATTGCATCTGAGATCCCTATGAAGAGACTAGGACGACCAGAGGATATAGCGCGGGCAGTTCTGTATCTGGCTTCTGACGACTCCTCATACGTAACAGCCACCTACATCCTAGTAGACGGTGGCTCGACAGCCTAGAGAGGACATTAGGGCGAGCCGCACGTTGGTCAGTGACGGCTTGCACTTTGTTTTGACGTCTTCCAACTTAGCAACAACGAGCAAAACCGGAAAGGATATTTTGCAGACCGCAATAACCACGTCAGCAGGGCCCGTAGCCTAGCATGGATTCGGTTACGACATAGAGGGCGTCAGCCTGCGGATCCGTCGAGCACAGAGCTGAAGGTCCCGGGTTCAAGTCCCGGCGGGCCCGCCACCTCGTTTACATCTCGGAGACTGGAGTGATCCCCAGCACTCCAAGGACATTCGCCATCGCTTGCTTGTATGCTGCCACAAGGTTGATCCTGAACTTTCTAGTTTCCAGCGCTTCGGCTCGTATTACAGGACAATTCTCGTAGAAATCACTGAAGATCACCGCCATATCATAAGCGTACCCAGCGATCTTCTTGATCAAGAGAGTCTTCGCCGCGTCCTCCACAACCAAGGGGAACATTGCTATGTGTCGAAGCAACTTCCTCTCCTGTGCAGTCAGCTTGACTGGACGCTCAACTCTCTGAGGAATGGCCTGAACCTTCTCAAGGATTCTGCAAGCTCTTGCGTAAGAGTAGATGAGGTAGGCTGCGGTGTCACCTTCCAACCTAGTGGCTTCGTCACTATCGAAAACCATGGTTTTGTCTGCGTCCACCTTTATGAGGGAGTAGCGCAGAGCGGCCGTGGCCACTTTCTCGGAGTTCTTCAAGACCTTTTCCTCAGGCCAGTCCGGGTGCCGCTGTTCCGTTTCAGACACGATCTTGGAGCTCAGCATCTCCACTATCTCGTCCGCCTTCAAATATAGACCCTCTCTGCCCTTCATGTGAACAAACTTCTCCTGCTCTGGCTCCCATCCTAGCTGAGCGGCATCTTTTGGGCTGAGAGAGACCACCTCGTATGAATAATGGTGGTACCTGTCTGGATCAAGCCCTAGAACCGCCAAAGAGAACCTCACGACCTCCTGAGGCCGGCGTTGTCTCACATCGATGACGGCGATCGCCTTGTCTATCTTGCCTAGCTTGATAGACTTCTTTCCATTCAGATCTGTGATCCAGACAGTGGATCCGTCTGGGTTCCGCTTGTATTCACTGTATTTGAAGTCAACTTTCAGAAGGCCTAGCTTCCAAGCTGCGTAAGCAATATCCCTGGCCACATATGTCGTAGTTCCGTCGCTCCTCGTTATGACCTCGTCTTCCTCCTTGCCTAGAACGGAGTGTTCTGAGAGGTTAATCAGCCAGCATCCAGTCTGTTCTCCTGACTCGGCCATGTAGAGCTTGCCCGACTTCAGCAGCCTACGAAAAACCTCGTCCCACAGTTCGAATCGAAACACATCCGTCTCCATGTTTATCATGTCGTAGGATGCTCCCAGCCGCCAACAGGTCTTGAGCTGATCTGCCAGGACGCGTTCGGCTATCGTTCTGTTGAATTTCGATAGCTCGGGAACACCTTCCTCGATCTTCTTCGCTATCTCGCTCTTCTTCTCCTGAAGCTCAGGGTCAGCAGCCAGACTTTTGTTCACCCCAACATAGACGTTGTCTCCGCAGTAGGCGTCAAACTTCACTCCTTTTGGAGGATCCTGTGAGTAACTCAGGTGCAGGAATCCGAGAAGTAGGTCAGCCATCTGGTTTCCACTGTCATCAACGTAGTCCGCTGTAATCACCCTGTATCCCGCGAACTTCAGAAGCCTGGCTAAGGTGTCGCCTATGCACACGTTTCGAACATGACCTACGTGAAGAGCCTTGTTCGGGTTAACGCTAGTGTATTCAAGAAAGATGCTCTGGCCTTCCCCCACGTTTATCCTGCCATAGTAGTCTCTCTGCTCAAGCACAGATTCGACCACAAGAGGGCTATACCTGAACCAGTCGACCTTGAAGTTCACGTATCCCGGAGCGTGAGCTTCCACCTTAACAAGTAGACCATCCGGATCAAGCTCTATACCGGAGGCCAATTCTTTTGCCATCTCCAGCGAAGACGCGCCTAGCTTTTTGGCCAACGTAAAGGCGGAGGTGCAAGACACCTCCCCAAACCTCGGGTCCTTCGGGATCTCCAGTTCAGGCTCCTCTACACCCACTGCCTGAAGAAGCTTCTCAGCCTCGCCTAGAAGCACCCTGAACGACAATCACTGACACCTCAGCCTCTCAGTTTTCGAGAGAGACGCTGGTATACCCCCCTTGTCTCGTATCGTGTAGTTCAAACGGCTCCGGTCACAGATTCGCAACAGCCACAGATTAAACGTTTCCGCTCGAATTTTCGATCGATTCAATTGACCAAAGGCTAGGCAACCCTGAACCCGCACCTAGGACAACTCTTTGTCTCCGCTGGCTCATCTCTAAGATCAAGACCACACTCAGGACAGAACTTAAACTTGGCAGTATAGACACGGGCTGTAGACGGGGCGGTAGGGGCTCCAACCTCCGCAGGCTCCTCAACGACAGGAGCAGCAGGCACAGCAGCCTCTTTCTTTGACAGGTAATTACGAATAGCAGCATGCAAACCCTCAGCTGCTAAGTTGCTACAATGCATCTTGATCGGAGGCAATCCGTCCAAAGCATCAGCTACATCCCTTCTCGTAACCATCAAAGCCTTCTCCAAAGACATACCCTTGGCCAGTTCAGTGATCATGCTACTCGTAGCGATTGCCGCTCCGCATCCAAACGTCTTGAATTTGATGTCTTGAAGCTTATTGTCCCTGACCTTGATGTAGATCGTCATAAGGTCTCCACAGATGGGATTGCCGAGTTCACGCGCGACTGGTTGTCTAACGCTCTGTGCCGACCCCATCTGCGTCAGGTATTTCGCCCACGTTTCGTGGGTTTCTGAAATGATCCATCACCTTTTCTGAATACATGCCTTCTCGACCCGAATTCTTGCCCTTGGTGGAGTCCTGGCGATAACGGCGTTATTCCAAGGGCCATATAAGAGTTTGCTGGGCGCTCACGGGGTTCTTGGTTTCTTCGATCGACGTTTGCCTTTAGATGGGCTGGGTTCGATTAGGCTGAGCAATTTTACAATCATTCGATTCGATCGATCTGAAGGTCGGTCACTCAACGATCAAAGGATTTGTAGAACAAACTACGGATTCTTCAGCTTTCTCGCCTTTTGTCTAGGCCATCTACGACAGCTCTATCTCCTTGCTCCTGTGCTCCTCCTCCCTCATTCTCTGCTTCCACTTCTCGAATTCCAGCCTCTTCCCCCATAAGGGGGACATCGACCTCAGATCGCCAACGACCTCCTGCAGGGCATTCAACACATACTCCACGTCCTCATCGGTGTTCTCCCTACCTAAGGTGAGACGCAGTGATCCATGCGCCTCCACCTCGTTTAGTCCTATCGCCAAAAGAACGTGGGATGCCTCAAGCTTCTTGGAGGAGCAAGCGGAGCCTGTCGATCCCGCGATTCCCTTTGCGTCCAGACCCATAATCAAAGATTCTCCTTCTATAGCGGTGAAACGGAAGTTAGCGTTGTTGGGAAGTCGTTTGGACGGGTGACCGTTTAGATACGATTCTTGGATGCTTTCCAGGACTCCTTTTGTTAACTTGTCCCGGAGATCTGTAAGATATGGCATATCCGTGGCCATCCGCTGTTTCGCTAGTTCAGCTGATTCTCCTAATCCGACTATGCCTGCCACGTTCTCTGTGCTGGACCGCATCCCGCGTTCATGCCCCCCGCCATGAATTATCGGTTCGCATCGTACCCCCTTGGCCACGTAGAGGGCGCCGACACCTTTGGGTCCATAGATCTTGTGAGCGGACATTGAGAGCAGGTCCGCGTTCATAGACTTCACGTCTATTGGTATCTTCCCAACGGTCTGCACAGCATCAGTGTGGAAGTAGACCTTACGTTCACGCGCGATCTTTCCTATCTCTTCCACGGGTTCTATCGTGCCTATCTCGTTGTTTCCGTGCATGATAGTGATGAGTATCGTCTTCTCAGTGATCGCTTTCTCCAGGTCGGCCAGATTGATCATGCCGAGTCTGTCAACTGGGAGATAGGTGACCTTGAACCCCTCTGACTCCATGTGACGACATGTCTCTAGAACTGCGGGGTGCTCAATTGAGCTGGTTATTATGTGGTTTCCCTTGTCCCTGTTTTTGTACGCCACCCCCTTTATTGCAAGGTTGTCTGACTCAGTTCCTCCAGAAGTGAAGATTATCTCCTTCTTTTCCGGCCCTATGAGGTTCGCGACTTTCTGTCTCGCGGCTTCCACGGCTTCAAATGCGTCGCGGCCCAATGAGTGGAGACTGGACGCGTTTCCGAAGCACTCGGAGAAGTAGGGCAACATAGCTTTCACCACCAAGGGATCAACTGGGGTGGTTGCTGCGTGGTCCATATACACCCGTCTCATCGTCCTCCCACCAGCTTCCATCACGTCTAGCTAGGTTGCCAGGCACATATCACAGTTCTTAGGAATTGAAGCGTATTGTCGATGCAGGCGGCAGATGAGTTCCTGCTCCCTGATAGACCTACAGAACACGCAGAAGCTGGAGGTTCCTTCGTAGTCCGATGATCTCCCTCTTGCCATCTCTCGGGCTATCCGTTTGACAGCAGCCCTAACACCGGAGATCGACGCTAGTTCGCTCATGGTTTTATCCCCTCTCTTTGAATAAATGTAATGGCTTATCGCGGCCTGAGTGGTGCCTAGCATAGAGCCCGCTGCCACCTGCGACAACTTGTGCTTTTCAACCAGTTCCTTGGCTACAAGCGAACGAAAGGCCGGCAGGATGTATTGGGCGATAACTTCACAGGGAGGCCTCAATCCTCATCCCCTCTCTATAACACCGTTATCCCCGATATAAAAATTTGGAGAGACGATCAATCCGGAGTGTGATCGGGCGGGGGTGTGCTACTTAGAGGCCTTATAGCTCGAGTGGCCAAGGATTTGCTTCAACGTACCCAGTTCTGACAAGAAACTACGAGCCACCCCCACAAAAGAGATCAGCATCTTTGCATTGTTCTCTTGATGGTGCGGGGGGTGGGATTTGAACCCACGAACCCCTTCGGGAATCTCCCAATGTCAGGAGCTTACCGCCCCCAGAGGAGGTCTCAGTCCTGCGCCGTTGACCAGGCTTGGCAACCCCCGCGTCATTGGAGCCCCGGGCGGGATTTGAACCCGCGACCGTCGCCTTTCTGTCCAACGTACCAAGGCGATGCCCTAACCAGCTAGGCCACCGAGGCGATGGGCTTTTCGTCGAGTCCAAGCCTCTCGCGTATAATTAACCTTTATGCATGAATCGGGTCTGCGTGCACTCCTCCGAGAAACCTGTATCTCTCCGCTAATTCCTTTTATCCGCCTCCATGTTCTGTGGTTTGGTTTCGATGTGGCTGGAAGCCGTCTTGCTTTTGGCAGCTTTTTTCACAGGCATCATATTGATACTTGTACAGGACTACTTTCTCACACGGCGCAAGAAAAGAAAAGATACAAAGATCCCGGATGATCGGGTGATTGAAGCAGCTCGAAGCAGTGATCAGGTCTTTAGAAGGATAGAGGAAGCCGTCTCAAAGAAAGGAAAGCTCACTGTGGACGAGCTTAGCGAGATAATCCTGAGTGAAGGTTCAAGCCTTGATCTACATAGAGAAAACCTCAGAGCTCGACTACGGGAGATGGACATGAAAATAGCAGCAGTGTTGGAGGAGACGAACAAGCGAGGTCAGCCGAATGGCAAAACGGGGTCTTCACCTAATTAGCCAATGCGGTGCACATCGATAGCAGTGCGAAACGATCAAAAGATTTAAGGCTGCAGCTATGCTAAGAGAAGCAAGCCGCAGTAACTCAGCCTGGCCAGAGTGACGGGCAGACGGACCAATCCGTCCCGGATTCATAATCCGTATGTCCGGGGTTCGAATCCCCGCTGCGGCATTCTTACGATCGATCGTCTTACTACATGGCCCATCTTCCATTTTCGAGAAGAACTTTAGATTCACCCCTTCTTACCACAGATATGTCTAACTGCTGATTCCACCCGGCAACAGCATCCCAGTGATAGGTTGTGTTTCTATCAGGTTCGTAGCCGGACCCCAGCGCCATGTGAACAGTGCGATCTATCTTCTCAGCTTCGATCAAGTAGGGGCTAACCCTCGCTCTAGGGTTGACGCCCAGAGCGAATTCCCCGATATTCATGAAGTTACTCTTGTTCAGTTCGACGATCTCCTGGTCGACTCCTTTCGCTTCCCAGGTTTTGATACGTTTCCAAGCCTTCGCCCGTTCTTTCTCCATTACCCTTTCTATTTTACGTGGCGCCTCTGCAACCTCGTATTCGTTACCCTTCATCTTGATCACCACGGGATCCCTCAAGACATAGCTTCTGTCAATCACTATCACCTCGTCTGCCACGAAGACGCCTTTAACGGCTTCCGGCGTAAGGAAAACCTCTCCATCAGGGAAGTTCCCGTAGTTTGTTTTCGGCAACATGTTTACCGTGCCGTCACCCACGCGTACCTGTCGACCACCGATAGTCACGACAAGTTCTGTTGAGAACCCATCGACAGGTCTTCCCTTGACAACCACGCTATCAGCTCCTGACATGAAGTGTTTGATCTTGGCACATCTTGTCTTTAGCGAGTGATAATTCACGTCTATGGTTCTAGAGAAGGTCTCAACCGGGAGTGTCTCCGTGATAGCGAATCGGAGCAAAGGCTTTCGGCCGTCACTCTCGGATTCGCGATACCAATCGTGCTTCCTTAACAACTTGAGGCCATCCTGCCATCTAGTCTCACCGTTCGGGGTGGGATAGCCGATCGATTCTCCGAACACATCTTTTCCCAAGTATCCTTCGCCTATGAAGCCAAACCATACCTTGGGAGGGACACTAAGTCGCGAAAGCTTCCATTGACGGGAAAGCTCGGAGTACGCTTCGAAGATGGGTTCGTGAGCGCTCTTTTCATGCTCTAGCGCCAAAAATACGGTCAGAGCCTGAAAAACCGGGTCCGAAGGCAGATTGGGATCTCTACGAAAATCCAGAAAGAGAGTGGTCACCTCACCTCCGAACTTCCTTGCCACCCTCTGGAGCGCCAACGCTTCAAGATAGGACTCAAGATAATGCTCTCTAGGAAGTTTCGGACGCAGGGGAAGAAGCGTCACAATCTGCATAAAGTCTTCCCCTGTCTTCATTTTGAACCCATCTCTCAGCATCCGCATGCAGGCAGCTTCGAGAGGCTTAAGCATAATGGATGACGCCCATGCCTCTGCACTCCTTGTGCGAATCCTTACTTTCGAGTTGAAGAAAATATCTCCTTTGCGCCGAAGGATAATCGTTGGCGGTGACACGAAGGAGAGAAAGGGTTTCTCCTTGAATTGCTGGAAACGCTCGTCTACAAGAGATAGAAAATCCATTGCGGCCGTGTCTCTCTGGGAGAGCATCTTCCAAACGGTCTCCAGCAGAAGCTGAACCCTACTCCCACTGGACACCGTGAGAACGCAACTTGCTCCAGTTCTCTTCAGAGCTTCAGCCAAAGGAAGAGCTGCCAGATATCCGGCTTTGTTGTTTAAGCCCAACCTTATCAGAATTCTCTTGTTCTTCAGATTTTGAGGGACGCGGATCCGCTTAACTGCTTTGTCAAACGCCTCTAGCAGCCTCTCACTCCCTACCTGATAGAACCAGATCGTCTAGATATAATAATATGACCTTTGCTCCCAACCCTGTTAGCTCAACGAACTTTCATGCATCAATCGAACAGTTTCTGTAGACATTTGAATACTCTGCACAAAGAGGGGCCCGATTCTGTGAACGGTGAATGATCGCGCCAGGTTAAGAAGCACTCCAGTAGTCCAGCCTCACGTTCATTGAGTCTTCGATTTTGCGCAACGGATTGGCTTGATAGCCTTTTCTCCTTAGGTATTTTGAGAGCGGAACATCAAAGCCGTGTACGGTGTATATTCTCTTGGCATTGCTGGCCTCGATGTATTCGAGTAATCCACGAAAGTCTGAATGTCCACTTAGGGGAAAGGAGGCGCTACACCCGGAAAAACTGCTCGTTAGAGCCCAGCCCGTGACTACCGCCCATTCCGTTTTTCGGAGGTTATGGGGTATGTCTCTAACTACACTTGTTATGAAAGCGAATCCACCGGAGCTAGCCAGCTCTTGACCCTCC
>JBGVSY010000093.1:0-6434 GCA_041862235.1 Nitrososphaeria archaeon
GTTGTTGGTTGATGTGGCGATGGAAAGCAGAGAGCTCCACGGGGGCGAGATTCAGATTGACCTCGTCTATCCCAACTTCGGTGAGAACCGGCTGGTGCACGATCCCAGCCTCGGGATCGGAGGACCCTTCGCCTATGAGCCGATCTTCGCTACCTCCCCATTATTGTTGGGCATCGCTATCCTCGGATTGGTGATATTGGCGACCGGAAGGCCGCTCGAGAAGATGAAGCTCCGGAGAGCTTGAGGTCCCCGATTTTCGCCGCCAGTACCGTTCTATTATGTCTGCAGATCAAAGAGGCACAGTCCTCTGTCGGTCGAATTCACCCTTCTCTCTATGCGAGCACTCAGCCCACGACGGGTCGATGGAACCGAACCCCCTCGGTCGAAGGCACTACGTTGGTATGACCCCGAACATGAGCGGGTTACAACCGGTTTCAGCCTGGCTGAGGAAAAAATGATCGCATCTCTGAGCTCAAAAAAACCTGAACAACAGCTATTTCTGTTGATTCTGACGTTCGACACAGCGGAGAAGCCTTGCGTTCCACGCTAGCGGTTGCGCTGCTAGTTGTGCTGCTTGCAAGCAGGCTAGCGGTGCCACTTGTGGGTGGGTTAGGGAATCCCCTCTACGAAGCAGACAAGGACAAGGATCCCCCCGGGAAACCTGATGGTGTTGGTAAGCCTGATGGTGTTGGTAAACCCGATGACGCCGGGAAACCTGATGGTGTTGGTAAGCCTGAGGTTCGTTCGGTGGATCTCGGTACGTCTGACGATGAACCGGATCATCCTAGTGAGCCAGAGAGTGCTGGGCAGCCCGCCGACGATTCAAGAACCCCGGAAGAGCTTCTCGCTGAAGCAGAGCAGCTCTTGGCCAGGGCGCTTGAAGCGAACAAAGCCAAGCGGTTCAAGGAAGCGTTTGAGCTCGCTCGCGAGGCTGAGAGGCTGGCGAGATTGGCCGAGAGTATGTTGCTTTCTACTCAAGGTGTTGTGACTGAAGAGGAGGCTTTGGAGGCCATCGACTCGGCAGTACTTCTGAATGTGCTTGCCGCAGCCAACCTATCCGAGGCCAAAACAAACCTGGTCGAGACCAGCTCGTTCATGACGCGGTTTCAGAATGCCAAGGAGCTTCTCGACCTGGCTTGGACGAAGCTGGAAGAGGGGGACTGCGCCGCCGCGAGAGCTCTCGCGATTCGGTCGACGATAGTACTCCAAGCAATCGAAGTGGAGGCAGCCTTGGTCGCCGAGAATGCGGAGTCATTGCTCGACACCCTCGAGGAGATGGAGAGCGATTCCGTAGGAAAAATGGGAGAGATATTCTTTGTCGATGACGGTTCGAACAACACGGTCGTACAGGCTCAGGGGCACAAGGTGACGTTTAGCCGATCATCTCCACTACTCGGCTACATGATACCTGATGGCGATGGCGAAGGAGCGTTCGAAGCGAACGTCTTTGCCTTGATCGAGTTCGCTGACTATGACGGAGACAATGAGATAGATGATGATGAAGTGGTCAAGGTTCTACAGCTTGACTCCCTCGAATGGGTTCAAGGGCAGGAGAACGTCACCAAAGGAGAGGAAACCGCCCTGCAGGCTTGGTATCATTTCCTCAGCACCGAATATGATATCTGGATCTTGATGAATGTGTTCGAAGCCCCTCTGATCATGCACTTCTCCTCGGGCAACGAGACCGTGGTG
This sequence comes from Nitrososphaeria archaeon, assembly GCA_041862235.1. Taxonomy (GTDB): domain Archaea; phylum Thermoproteota; class Nitrososphaeria_A; order Caldarchaeales; family JAVZCJ01; genus JBGVSY01. The sequence continues at coordinate 1,693 of JBGVSY010000093.1, forward strand.
TACTTCGTGGAAGGAAACGCGATGGATGTCAAGCTGGACCTCATCGTCAATCGGTGGCCCTGGAGCAGCCAAGTCGACAAGCTCGCCCTCAGGGTCTTCGTAGCCCCAAACCAACAGGGGAATATGGAAACGAAGAAGGTGGGCACGGACGAAGAGTGGCTTGTACTGTCATCCGGCGAAAGAAGCGTCAGGATCAAGGTCGTAACGAAGGCGGAAGTTATGCGGCTGGATGATCTATCGAAAAGCATCGTGGAAGTGAAGATGAGCTATAGGCCGCTCTTGGGCGGCGAGATCCTGGTGGACTTTGTCTATCCCAACTTCGGAGAGGACACCCTCTACCACGACCCCCAGTTTGGCATCGGAGGGCCCCTTGCCTACATACCGATCCTCTCAGCACCTGCTGTGATTCTCGTCTTGGGCATCCTTCCAATCGTGTTGCTGCCTCTGCGAAGGCGTCTTGAGAGCCTGAGAATTCGAGCTGCCTAGCGGGGACGCCGTATCGACTGAGTACAGTCATCCGATGCCAATAGTACCCATTGGCTTGCGAGTTATGTGCCGCTTTCTTCGAAGGTGAGGGGCAACTTGTGAACTCACTTCTGACCGATTCCGCCTGTTCACCAACAATCGATCGAAGTCTCGGTTGCAACGTGGGAGGATTCTTCTCCCTGGCTCGATCGATAGCCGCTCGATTCGATCAGCTACTCCATCTTCTTCCCGCAGTTGGGGCAGAACTTAACGGACACAGGAACTTCGCTCTTGCAGTTCGGGCACGTTGTCATCTGCTGCGACGTGGGCGGCGCAGGGGGTGCCTGGAGGTTGTTTCCGCAGTTGGGGCAGAACTTTGAGGTTGAAGGTACCTGTGCTTTGCACTTGGGGCAGATGACCAAGGGAGCACCGGCTTGCTGAGCTTGAGTCATGAGCTGGGGTATGAGCACCATGCCGGTTCCGACGGCCGCGCCACCTCCCGTGGATTTGGACAGGGATTCAGCGACGGTTTTGGTTGTGTCCATGGTGAGGACCTGTTGAGCTGCTCCTGTCTGCTTGATCCAGAAGAGACGGTCCCTGTACTCCGGGGTTGTGTCCATTCCCTCGAACTTCAGGTCTATGAGATCGATTCCGAGGCGTTTGAACTCGTCCAGCACCTCTGCCTTGCTCTTGAAGGATACCTCCTCGAGCTTGGTGAAGACGGCTAGGAGGTCGTACCTAGCAAGCTGTGATATCAGCCTCTCGTTCATGAATCCCCTTAGGAAGCTGTTGACTGACTGCGTGTCATATGCCGCCTGTCCCCCCACGGCCTCCATCACGAAGACCTTTGGATCCGATATCTTGAACCAGAAGGCTCCGAAGAACTTGAGGGGAGCTAGGTCGGTGGTTTGGCCGCTTGCGCCGAAGAGTCCCTGAAACTGCTTCGTGCCGACGAATATCATCGTGGCCTTGAACGGCGTCTGGTCGAAGCCGGCTATTCTCCTAAGGATGGCTGTGAGGAGAGGGAGATTCAGGGTTGTGATTGTGTGTCTTCCTGGCCCGAAAACGTCGTATGCCTTGCCGTCTCTGAAGAAGACCGCTACCTCGTATTCATGCACGACGAGCTGCGCGCCCCAGGTTATGTCCTCAGATGGATATCTGTAGACTATGTCTTCTGGTCCAGGTGAAGGCCACTCTATCACTTGAGGCATTTCCTATCCACCTCACACCGACATGATGACCGACTTCCTATTAAGGTAGTCAGCCTCCAACTCTAGAAGCTTTTTCCTCAGGTCTTGAAGGATCATCGCAGTCTTGTCGTAGTCCGGTGTCTGAGCTGCGTCTCGGGCGTCTTGAGATTTCTTCATTGTGTCTTCGGCCTTTGAGATCATGGAGTAATCATACTTGAGAAGTCCGTCGAGCTCTTCCTCCCTGACCTTCACCGCGTCGAAGAAGCCTGCGTAGCCGTAGTCTGCGTGCTCAATTTCAGATGTCACCCTGTCGTAGACCGCTGACACCCTGTTGACAGCCTTGAAGAGGTCGGTTCTGCTGGAGTCGGCTATGGCGGCCATTACGTCCTTGATGGCGATTCGTCCCCCGTTCAGGGCAGCCACCGACTTCTCCCTTACCATCTTGTCTGCCTCCCTCCTCAGCTCTTTCTCCTTGTATCCTCTGTAGCCGGGGATGTAGGAGGCAATCTTCTCAGACAGAGTTCTCTTAGCCTTGATCTTCTCTGTTATGTCAGTCATATCTGAAGCACCACTTTCGTTCCCATACTCTCGTATGGCGGTCAAACAGCAGGTTATTTAATGTTTGGAGGCTCTTTCCACGAGGCTCTATCGTCGGAGGACAACGACGGCGAGCAGGGCGCCACCAACCAAGATAACACTGAGGATTAGGAATGGGTTGAGCCACAGGGCAAGAGAGATCGCCAGGCCCACTCCGCCCAACACGTAGCCCCAGCCAAGGTAGTAGTTTCGTTCGCCGGACACAGTGGCTGGGGGGTGGAGCAGTGCGAAGACAAGTGTGTAGACGCCGAGTGCAAAGAGAAACAGTCCAATGTAGAACCAGGGAGGCAGGAAGTCAGGGGCGCTGAAGTAGAGAACGCCTGACAGGCCGGCCATTGCCACGGCAACTATCAAGGCGTATGTCCCGTAGCTCGGGCGGGATACCTTTGGAACGGTCTCTGGGGCAGACATGTCGCCAAACTTGTCTTCAGGCTCTTACTTAGGTTTTCTCCGAACGAGTTCGTCGGCCTTTGACGAACTTCAGCTGCGTTATCCGGTCCGTGATCCTAGCGAACTCTCTCTCCAGCGCGGCCCTCTTCAAGATGTACTCCTGTTCCGACATGTTGTTGGATTTGAAGGACAAGATGAGAGACTTCACGTCATCTTCAAGCCTCCTGGCCTTCTTTTCCAGGTCAGCGAACTCGACTTCCCGCGTGCTCAACGCTGTTACGCAACGCATTTATCGATCGATGTCAATATATCGGTTTGGGACCCAATGACTTTCGAGCCGAGGATAGCGTTGAGGATCTTGGCGGAGGGCGCGCCGGAGATTAAGGGAGAGTTCGTCAGGATATTCGCTCCCGTGACGGTCGATCATCTTGTGAAGCGTCTCCCCCTCGAGGGGATGGCCGGCAAGTGGGGTTCAGCTGTCTATTTCGAAACCGGCGTGAAGCGAGGGGCGGAGAAACGTGCAAGGAGGATGAAGGCCGGTGAGATCGGCTACTGGCCTCCGCAGTCGGCGATTTGTCTGTACCACAAGGACCAGTCTCCGCCGGCTCAGATGGTGAAGGTGGGTCTCATGCTGGATGACCCATCCCCGCTGGGAAACGTCAGACCGGGCGGCAGGGTCAGGATACTGAGGGCGTAGCTACCTTCTTCGTTTCTTCTTTCGCCGTTCTACTGGTTTGGGCTGAGTCGGAGGAGGCTCACCTAACCCACCGGTCTCCTCCCCTGGAGCCTTCGGGGGGGCGTAGATCCCCATCCTTCTGTCTCCCGACACCAGCGAAATCACCCTCTCCTTCTCGAGATCCCTTAGGAGCTTCTTCGCAATGCCCACCTTCAGGCCGAAATGCTCGGCCAGAACGACTGGGGTTACGTAGCTCTGACCCCTCACAAACTCTCGCACCGCGTTTGGAGGCGGAGGTACGACGCCGCCGAGTTTCCTCTCCACTGCGGCCTGCTCGCTCTTCGGCTTCTGTTTCTTGTCGAGTTTGCGCTTCTCCTTCTTCTCCTTCTTCGGCGGGACACCCTCTTCCTCGGTCTCGCTCACGCAAACCACCCCAGCTAGACATTTGTCGAGTTGATTTAAGCATTGAAGCGAGCGGTGTCGAGAAAGAGAATTTAGGAGGCGGCGATCGACAGAGAAGCGACAGCCATATTCGCTTAATGTGTCGTGAGGGGAAGTTCGCAGGGTGAGCGGTGCCCGTGGCTGGTCGATCCATAGGTAGAGTCGAATGACGGGTCGAAGAAGCTTCAGAAAGTTCCTCGCCGAGCAGCTGCCTGGCGTGGATGCTTCTCTCCTTCCTCGGAGAGCCAAGATGATCGGGGACGTAGCCCTAGTTAGGATCCCGGAGAGGCTTGCGGACCGAGGGGGAGAGATCGGGAAAGCCGTGCTTCAGTTCTACAGCCAGGGGAGAACCGTGCTCAGGATCAACGAAATCGCTGGGGAGCTCCGGCAACCGAGGGTCGAATATCTAGCTGGCGATAGAAAGACAGAGACGGTTCACAAGGAGTACGGTTGTCTCTACTCCCTGGATGCCGCCAAGCTCATGTTCTGCTTGGGCAACAGCCTGGAGAGGATGAGGACCGCTCTTAGGGTGAGGAGATGGGAAACCGTGGTTGATATGTTCGCAGGGATAGGGCAGTTCTCCATTCCTGCAGCGGTCATCTCGAGGCCGAGGGCGGTCCACGCGGTCGAGTTGAACCCTGAGGCCTATGGATACCTCGTGAGAAACATCGGGCTAAACAAGGTTGACGGAGTGGTTCACCCCCACCTAGGAGACTGTAGAGAGATCGTTCCTCAGAGCCTCTCTGGAGTTGCCGACAGGGTCATCATGGGTTTCCTGAGAGGCACTGAAAAGGCTCTCCCGGCCGGGCTAACCGCTCTCAGAGACGTGGGAGGCATAATCCATTTTCACGAGCTGGCAGAAAGAAATCACTGGCTCCAGCAGCTCCTATCCATGATCAAGAGCCGGGCAGAGTCACTAGGATACTCCGTCGAGATGATATCCTCAAGAGCGGTCAAGTCTTACTCAGGTAGGTTGATCCACG
>JBGVSY010000094.1:0-4244 GCA_041862235.1 Nitrososphaeria archaeon
CTTCAGGGCACGTACTATGAGCTTGGCTGGAGGCTTGGCCACAGACTCAAGGCAATGAGGTTCAGGATCCCAGACATCGGCGCCGAGAAACGAGAGTTCTACAGGAAATGTGAGTCTCATATCGAGAGATCCTTCTCCGAGATCTTCGAGTTGATACAAGGGCTGTCCGAGAGCATGAATGAGGATCGCGAAACCTTGTCTGCGTTCGTATTCACCGCTAGAGTAAGCGTGCACGGCTGCACGGCGTTTGCAAGCACTAGGACCGAGACGGGCAAGCCAATAGTGGGAAGGAATTTCGATGCTCCCTACTCCTCAGCGCCCAACTGCGGGATCTACGTGACGTCGCCAAGCTCTGCCCTGAAGAGCTTGGCAGTCTCCGAGATAATTGGGTCAAGAGACGACGGCGTCAACGAGGCTGGACTCTTCGTCGGAGTGACATGCGTGGCCACTGAAGTCAAGCCAGGAGCCCATGTCTCACTGCTAGTAAGGGGGGTTCTCGAGAAATGCTCCACCGCTGACCAAGGAATACGCTACCTTCTGGACTCCGCACCGGTCGAGGGAGCCAACTATCTTCTTGCGGACGCCTCGGGTAAGATGGCTGTCGTGGAGGCTTCTCCAAACGTAGCCCGCGTCAGATGGCCTATTGACGACTGGATTGTCACCACGAATCATTTCGCGCACCCGGAGATGGTCAGCGAAGAGATACTTTCGAGGAGATGGCCTGACTCTGAGGTCAGGTTCAGGGAGATATCGAATCAGCTGATGAGGCTGGAAATCGTTGACGCAGAGATGTGCAAGAGCATGCTATCAAGCCACGACCACTTGGTCTGTTGTCACGAGGACGATAAAGAGATCGGGACTCTCTGGTCTCTTGTTGCCATGCCGCACAGCAAGGGGTTTCTGCTGGCCTCAGGTCATCCGTGCACGAACCCGTACGTTCCCCAGAACCAATTGTCAAGGTCCCTTTCTCCATAGCCCTTTTGGGTCGATCGCGGGAATCTCAGTGTTCACCAATCGCCTTCGTAGGTTTTCAGCATTGAGTCAAGTTCGTCTTCGTCGATCGATCGATCGATAGTGATTCTCGTCCTCTATCTCTTGGAGGCAGCTGTTGCACAGCCTTCTCTCAATGTCATCGATCATCGGCTCGAGCTCACCGCCGCACCGCCGGCATTGCGCCTTCATCGCTTGGTTCATCGCCGGTCAGGCTCTACGGACCGATCGGTCGATCTAAGAACATTGCGTTCGAGAAAACGTGAACCCTGGCCGCCGGAACCTCTTTTCCAGTCCACTAGACACGGTACCTACCGTGATCCATCACCTTCGTTTCACCTATCACCAGGGTGGGCTTCACGATGACTAGGTCCCAGTGCAGATCCGAGTTGTTTCTTCCCCCGAGCATTCGGTTGTCACCTATCGCCATGTGAATCGTTCCAATGATTTTCTCGTCGGTAAGCGTGTACCCTACGGCCCTCTTGACCGAGGGGTTCATGCCTATGCCCAGCTCTCCGATTCTGTCGTTGTCTCCGTGCGTGTTCTTGATGACATTTCTGAAGACTTTCAGCCCCTCTGCGGCCCTGACGGCTTTAGCCTGCCCATCCTTGAATCGAAGTTGGAGGTCTCTGATTCGATGGCCTCTGTAGAATGCGAAGTCAAATACAGCTGTTCCGTTTGCCGAGTCTTCCAGTGGGGCTGCGCATATTTCGCCGCTAGGAAGGTTAAGGAATGGCTCTCTGGCGGCTATGTCCTCCGGCCCGATCACGCCATCGTCTGCAACCCAGTGTCTCCCTTTGAGTGATAGCGTGAGGTCCGTCCCCTTGTCAGAGGTGATTCTTGCGGTCGCCTCGCCTTCAACCCTGGACCTCAGCTTGAGACATCTCTTGTTTAGATCTCGGTAGTCGATATCCATCGCCTTCCAATACATGTCATGGAACGAGGCAAACCGTATCCCATAGACCCTCGCCTGTTGGCGGGTTGGAAAACCCGTGCCGATCCATCTTCTCTTCCTGTCGTAGACCACGTCGCTCAAAGGTTTACTTCCAATACGGGCAGCCCCTAGCTTCTCCTCAGGCACCCTTCGGAACCTAGCTGGGTCTTGGAAGTCCATCCCAACCGAGATGACGGCATCAGTCTCCCTGAGAAGCGCTTTGAAGTGTCTGGGCGTCTTCTTGAGGAATTCTTGGGGCACATCCAGAAACCTTCTAAGGGTATAGTTGTCAGAGTAAATCCTCACTAAGGGAAGCGCCCCAACCTTTCCGCATTCCAGGGCTATCAGTTCACAGAAGCTTAGAGCGTCATCTCTTCCCATGACAACCACGGTGTCGTCCTCCTTGATGGCTGCGCATGTCCTTACGATCTTCTTGGCGATACGTGGAAAGTTGGGTCTGATCATGCTGCAGAACCCTTGACCCGACGCTGAACTCGATGTTTAAAAGCTTTCAAGAGATCGATCGAACGAGACATAGACATTAAACACGCAGGGAGACACCATCCTAACAGTTAATCGATCGAGCCCGATACTGACCCGAGTCCCCAATGAGCCACTGAAGAAATGGCGAAGCCGCTACTGTGAGCTACGTTTTCCTAAGGCCCTCCAACAGATGAGAGCGGCTACCGTGATGTAGACCTCAACGCCAATCGTGGCCTCGAGATTGAAGCTAGACTGAGTAGCCAAAGCTGTACGAAACAGATAGGCAATATGATTGCCGACTAGGCAGCCCCAGCAGATCGCTGCCAAGACCTTATGTCTAAGACTCAGAGACACGTTTGTGTCGATTTCTATCTTCCCGAGGAAGCCAAGGAGGCGATGCCTAAACCTGCTCATCTATGCCTCCTGCAGAAAGGGTCTATTAGGCCGTTCTTTTCAAGAAATGCCCGGAGAAGGTTTCTTTTGGTTTGAAACGGTTTGCGACCGTTCAGGACGATCCAATATTCATCGATTGATAATTCCTCAGACTCTGACTATATGTTAAGCGCTCAGGCCCATCGATGGGCTCCGTGACATCCCGAAGATCGATTTATCCCCTGAGATGATGTAGCCTTAGTTGGTGGCAAGCTGACAGTTTTGATCGCTGTCAATTCGATTGTCATCGATCGATCCGCCTCATCAAGTCCCCAACACTCGTGAATCATCACCTACCGCTCGAAAGAGAAGCCGATTCCCAACTCGGTCATTCTATAGAATCAAGGAAGTGCAGCACGACTTAGTTGTCGACAGGAAGGTTGCACGAGGTGCTGACGCAAAATGTTATATAACGACCGACCGATCAGCATCAAGAATTCGGAGAGGACTAGTTGTGGTGTACCTTGTTGGCGAGGCTCTCGTTGGGAATTCCCCTGAAATTGCGCATATTGACCTTGTCATCGGTGATAAGTCAGGTCCAGTGGGGACGGCGTTCGCGCAGGGTATGACGAATGTGTCGCGGGGTCATTCACCGCTTCTGGCGGTTATTCGGCCAAACCTTCCATCCAAACCTTTCACGCTGATCGTCCCGAAGGTGACCGTTACGGACATGGAAGCGGTCAACAGGATTTTTGGACCGGCTCAGGCAGCGGTGGCGAAAGCAGTGGCGGATGCGCTTGAAGAGGGGATTATTCCAAAAGACAAGGCTGAGGAATGGGTCGTTATCTGCAGCGTCTTCGTGCATCCCGATGCAAAAGACTACCGCCGAATCTATCACTACAACTATGCAGCCACCAAGATGGCGGTTAGGCGAGCCCTTTCGAACTATCCACCGGTGGAGAAGATCATGTACGAAAAGGACCGTGCCACCCATCCAATCATGGGATTCCGTGTCCCTCGGTTGTGGCGTCCCCCGTATCTGCAGATCGCCCTAGATGTTCCTAGTCTTGAGAAGGCCAAGCAGATCATAGCGCAGCTGCCACGTAGCGACAGTCTGATACTTGAGGCGGGAACTCCCTTGATTAAACGCCATGGCACGGCAGTGATCAGTCAGTTGCGAGAAACTGCGAAGGACAAGTTCATCGTTGCTGACTTGAAAACACTCGATGTCGGCAAGGTCGAAGTGGACCTAGCTTTCGATGAATCCGCAGATGCTGTTGTTGTTTCCGGGCTGGCATCTGTTGAGACCATAGACCAGTTCATCTATGAGACGAATCGCTTGGGCATTTATTCCTTCCTCGATATGATGAACGTCTCTGATCCCATCGAAAAGCTGCAGAGTCTCAAAATTCCGCCGAACGTGGTGATCGTACATCGCGGAATCGATACAGAAGGGTCTGCTACA
>JBGVSY010000095.1:0-2101 GCA_041862235.1 Nitrososphaeria archaeon
GGGCCGCCGATCTATGTGCCTGATGCAAAGAAGTTTCTAAAGAAGCATCTCGCTTCAAGCTCAACCGTCTCGGGGCCTTGGGTGGAGGGCTACAAACTTCAAGTTGCTAGGCGGCGAGAGAGGACGAAGGCTTCAGACATAGTCCGACAGGCTTTGAAGGAAGGCCAGGTCTCAGTCTCGAAGAGTCTCACCACAGCGCTTAGAAAATGCCGGGTACTGGAGGCCGAAGCGGTCCTGGGTCTGTGCGAGAGACTGCCCGGGTTCTCGGGCTTTCTACTTGATTTCCTTGGGGGAAGGGCTCCATTTCTGCAGAGAAGATAAGGATCAGGGTCACAGAGATACAGTTCCACCCAGAGGCCTGGGTGCAGAGAGCGGTCAGCTACCCGGAGCCAACTGGAACGAACCTGAAGCGAAGGCTGAGGGACCTCCAAAGCCTCGGCGTGGAAGAACTAGTCTTCATCAGGAGAAGCCCTGGAGACGGCGTTCCCGTCCTCGGAAAGGGTCACAAGGGCATGGTGATGCTGGGCCACCTCGGAGGGAAGGAGGTCGCGGTCAAGATCCTGAGAACGGATGCCTCCAGAGACAGCCTAGAACATGAGGCAGAGATCCTGAAGAGAGTGAATGCTCTCGGCGTCGGGCCCAGGCTTCTGGCCCAAGGTGAGCTGACAATTGCCATGGGTCGGGTCATGGGGGAACCCGTCAAGGAATGGATCGGCGACCTAGAGAAAATGGAATCAGAGAAGCTGAAGACAATGTTGGTGCAAGTCATGCATGACTGCAGAACGATGGACAAAGAGGGCATCGACCACGGCGAGCTCAGCAGAGCCGGCAAACACATCATAGTGAGACATGACGGTAGACCCACGATCATAGACTTCGAAACCGCGAGCATCAACAGGAGGCCCTCCAACGTTACCTCAGTATGCAGCTACTTCCTAGTGGGTGGGCAACCCTCTCGCAAGGTCCGGGAGATTTTGGATCTCGATGCCCCTCCACTGGCGGCTATCAAGAGCTACAAGAGATGCTTTGACGATCGGAGCTACCGGCAGCTTCTCACAGCAGCAAACCTAACCGGCCGGCGGACGCATAGGCGTTGACCCGGCAATACGTCGGGTAATCCGAGATTAGGCCCCCAACTCTTAAGACCAACTGGATTCGATCAGCGTCGAGGAACCGGCGGGTTGAGGTCGCGCTTTCTCTGCTTGGCTTCCACATCTCTGCTTCTTGTGTACCTTATCAGCTCCTCCCAATGCGAACTCTCCATCTCTGAAACGCCGATTCCCACGGACAACAGCTTGCCCCAGGGAATCTCCCTTTGGCGAGGTGAACGGCTTTTCTTCTGCGAGAGTGCAAAGGGCAAGGTCGGGGTCCTCGAGGTATCCACCGGCGCCATAAGCGAGGTGAATCTCCCCCTGGCGGGAGATGATCCTGTCGCGGTCTCCGTGGACACCGCCGGCTTCGCTTGGGTGGTCACCAGCAACACCAACTCTGTGAGGCGCATAAACTCCTCTTTGAACGAGGTGAAGTCCTGGACCCCACAGGTTCACGAAGGGTTCTCCGACGTGGAGGTCGCTCCCAACGGCCTCATCTGGCTGGCGAACAGGGATAGGATGTCCGTCGGTACGCTGGACACCAATACTGGCCTGATCAAGGAGTTCGACACCCAGGGCATGAATCCGTATCGGATCGCTGTAGACAAGCAGAGGGTATGGTTCACGGACCCCGACGGTGACAAGGTGGCTTTCCTTGTTCCCGACACGCTGGCCTTGACAACATTCGCCTTCTCCGGCGTAGCCAGGCCGGCGGAAATAGCCCTGGATGAGAGAGGCCATGCCTGGGTCGCTCTACTAGGCCTCGACCAAATCGTCGAGATCGACCCCAGCACAGGCGAGACGAAGTCCCGAAGCGTTCCAACACCCGGAAGCGGGGTCTATGGCATCGCCGTCTCTCCAGACGGGATGGTGTGGTTCACAGAGTCATCGGCCAACAAGATAGGCAGGTATGATCCAAGCACAGACCAGGTCACCGAGATCTCGGTCCCCACCCCCTCATCTTATCCCAGCTCAATCGCGGTGGCATCAGATGGACGAGTTTGGTTCGT
>JBGVSY010000096.1:0-2807 GCA_041862235.1 Nitrososphaeria archaeon
CGCATATTGCTCTCTCCCCCGTCGACATCTCCCTTGAGGACTCTGATCGAACACCGATGATGGTCATGCCGTTGTCGGCTGCGACAGTTAGATACTTACCTGCGACCGACTGAACCGTTCCCGGGAAAAGGGTGCACCTTCCGATGAATGTGGCGACGAAGAGGCTGTTCGGGGCGGAGTATATCTCGTGGGGTGTGCCGGTTTGGTATACGGCCCCCTTGTTCACTATTGCCAAACGATCTGAGAGAACCAGGGCCTCTTCTTGATCATGGGTGACGTAGATCGCTGTGATCCCCAGCTTCTTCTGGATGTTCTTTAGCTCCTCACGCATCTCTATCCTGAGTCTTGCGTCTAGGTTGCTGAGCGGCTCGTCTAAGAGAAGTACCTTCGGCTCTATCACCAGCGCTCTGGCCAAGGCGACTCTCTGCTGCTGTCCGCCGGAGAGTTGCGTGGGGAACCTGTGCTCGAGACCCTCGAGCTGCACCAAATCTAAGACAGAGTTCACCCTTTTCTTTAGGTCGTCGGACTTCGCCTTGCGGACCCTTAACCCATAGGCTACGTTCTCGAAGACCTTCATGTGAGGCCACAGCGCGTAGTTCTGGAAGACCATTCCTGTTCCTCTCTCGTAGGGAGGTGTCCACGTAACCTCCCTTGAATCGAAGAACACCTGACCGCTATTCGGTATCTCCAATCCTGCTATGATTCTGAGAATGGTCGTCTTCCCGCACCCGCTAGGGCCGAGCAGGGTGAAGAACTGCCCGGACTCGATGGCCAGTGTGACGTGGTCTGCCGCCGTCACCGTCCCGAATCGCTTCACTATCTCATTCAACTTTACGGTAGTCATATCATATCCCCAAGAAAGCAAGCCTCTGCTTGAGGAGGAGGTTTGAAAGCGTGAGCGCCGTGATCTGCATGAGCATCAGAAACACTCCAAGAGTGGCTGCCAACGGAACAGATCCGGCTGCCCTCAGCATGACATCTTGCATGAACCACGTGATGGGCTGCGTGCCTTCGCCGAGTCCTCCTAGCGTGATGCTCACACTCGTCTCCGACATGCAGTAGACGAATGAAAGCATTGCTCCGCCGACGAAGTTAGCTACGATCAGGGGGATCAATATTCTCACATAGGTTCTTGCCTTGCTTGCACCAAGGTTCATCGATGCCTCTTCCAAGTTAACGTGAACCTGCTGTAACCCTGCGAAAATGGAGCGCACCGTGAATGGCATACGTCTAACCGCGTAAGCCAAGGTGATCAGGAGCGCTGGGCTGACTAGCGGGTCGAAAGGAGTGCCCCTGAAGGGGCCGAGGGAGAAGAAGGCGAAATACCCCACCGCCACAACTATTCCAGGTATTGCGATCGGCATGGTCGAGAGTATGTCGATGACGTCGCGTCCGAAGAACTTCTTCCGAGCGACAAGGTAGGCCGCGCTGAAACCAACCACCAGTATCAGACCGACGGCCGCGAAGGAGTAGATGAAGCTATTCGTAATCACCCTTGTAACAGCGGGCTCAGAGATCATCTTGATGTAGTTCTCGAGAGTCCAGCTCTGAGGGATCACTCCTCCAAGGATATCTGCAAATGAGTAGACGAAGACGCCGATCTGTGGGAAAGATGACAGGATGATCCAGATAATTAGGAAGGGGTAGACAAGGATGGATTTCCGCAGACCTAGAGGCCTGATCCTTGGACTCCATCTGCCACCCTTGCTCAACATTGCAAAGGTCTTTAAAGAGATGTATCGTTTTATCAGGAGAAAGCCCAGAAGCGCGATGCCCAGCAGTATGACTGCAAGTGCGACAGTCTCCGGAAGGATTCCTCCTGTTACAGCCGCGTAGAACTGTGAGTAGACTTGGTACGATATTATCTGGCGAGCGAGGAAGTTGCTGCTAAAGACTATGGGGCCGCCCAGGTCCTCAAGGCTGAATATGAAAACCAGAACCGCTCCCGCGGCGATGCCTGGCAAAGCCAACGGCAGTGTCACTGTTCTCAGAAGTCGAAAGCCCTTTGCACCGAGGTTCTCACCTTGTTCTTCCAAAGATGGGTCGACGTTTATGATCGCAGCACTGGCATTGAGGAAGACTATGGGCGTGTAGGAGAGTATCTGAACCAAGACAATCGCAGCCAACCCATCTAGGTTTATCCTGAACGGCAATATGTGGAGGGTGTCATAGAAGATCGTGTTCAAGAGGCTATAGTCAGAAGTCAGCCACTGCTTGATGACGAAGGCATTGATGAAAGGAGTCACTAGCATCGGGATCAGCACGACGGTTCTGAAAAACATCTTACCCCTGAATTCATATCGGGCCATTATGAACGCCAGGGTAGTTCCGATAAGCGTGGTGAAGATTGTAACGATCGCCCCAACTATGAGAGAGTTGAGGACGATCCCAAAGTTCACACCCTGTATGAAGACCGTGTTGTTTATGCTGACGATGAGTTCTTCGCCAGGGTTCAGGTTGAAATATCTTGTGTTTGTGAATATTCTGCTGAACCACTCCAGAGATGGTTGACCCTTGAACTCGAAAGCACCAGCGATTATCGTCCATATCGGTAGCACGAGAAAGACAACGAGTATGAAGATAACTAACCCTAATTGCAGGATTGTGATCTTGTCAAACTCGAGCTTGAGCTTCTCTAGCCTTGTATGCGCCATGCCTTGCCACCGCCGGGGCCGGTGGAGGTACACCCGCCGGATACTGGATAGGTTTTGAGTTAAAAGCTCTTTCCGGTGTCTTGTCCTCCACTGGGCCTAGGATCGTCTTCTCATCGCGAGGAAGATCAGTGCCACAACGATTCTGATGGCGAT
>JBGVSY010000097.1:0-4554 GCA_041862235.1 Nitrososphaeria archaeon
TCAGGGTGCGATATAGACAAGAACATCAGACATCATCTGGCTTCCGCAGCGATCCGAGTTGAACCGTCAAACTCAAACGACCGAGCAGCGAACAACTCCCAAATGACGTGCCTCCACGTCCTTCAAATCGATTGATCTCCTTCGAAAACCTATACGATAAGAGTCAAACGGGGAACCAACCCGGTGCTGCCGATTTTGCGGCCTCTACATGGCTTCTATTGTAGATACCCAACGCCTTTTCTCCGAGCTCTAGATATGAGACCTTCTCGGGGTCGACGCCAATGAGGCCACAGAGAACGGCGTCGAGGGAGACTAGGTGTCGGCCAAGGGCCACGAAGCCGAGGTCTTTGACGATGTTGTACCTCCCCCACGGCACCTTCACCTCGCCGTCCGGGTGGTCGAGAGTTGCGTGCCGTAGCGCCTCGCAAATACCATAAACGTTGAAGAGAGCTGAGTAGACCTTGTTGACGTCAACGATGTTCCTGCCGAGCCACCTGTCAGAGGGTCCATGCCACCACGACCTGAGGGGATCAGGGATGAGGCCGAACAGGTTTTTCATCGTCAGGCTTGGAAACGTCCCCCGGATGCCCTTCACCTTGCCGAAGCTGATGAATGTGGCGCCTCTCAGTTCGTACAACTTCTGGGGAACGCAACTGTACAGCTCCCTCCTCAAGATAGGAGCAAACCGGGCGTCCACCACCTCCCTGATCTTCCCGGCGTCCGCTGACCGCCCTCGCCACACCTCTTCTGTGACATTGACGCATTCAACTCCCCACTCTCTAAAGAGATCGGTGAAGCCATACTCGTCGAGAAACCATCTGTCCTGCTTTCTCAGCTGGTCCCAGCGACCCTCCTCCCTGATCCAATCCCACCCTGGGTGCTTCATGACCCACCTCCAGTCGACCTTCTCACCGTCCACAGTGAACTCCATGCTACCATCCTGCCGCTCCAACGAGTAGGCCTCGGTGACGACGATCCGGCCGTCCAGCCCCTCCAGCAGCATTCGCAAGGTCTCGGCGTCGGTGAAGTTGGCGGGGTGTGGACTGTACCAGTTAGGCTTAACTATGAACACATCCGTGTCAAGCCACGGATCTTTGAGAAGCTGCTTCAAGTCGGCGGAGCTCCGGACTCTGCCCACCGTGACCGAACCGAACTGTCGTGTGCTACGGGGCATGCAGTCGCCACGCAACATCGACCACACTCACCAAATAATAGCTTTGCTCATGCTCAATCCGAACGAACGAACTGCAGAAACGAAAATCAAAAAATGCTTATATTTTCAACAAGAGCTTCTCGCCTATGGCGCTGAACAGAAAAGGATTTGTCGTCCTTCTGGGCATTATTGCACTAGTAATCATCATCTCAGCTCTAGCCCTATCTCTTCCCTACAACAACTCACTTGAAATAGTTGTGAGGCTGTTTGCCCTGTATGGCTATCTGACCTTGAGCATTGCAGCGATGACAACCCCGTTCCTGAAGGAAATCCCGAAGGTATTCGGCAAGACCTTCATCAAGGTTCACCACACCTTCGCAATAGTTGGAACCGCTTCAGCGACAGTTCATCCAGTAGCCTACGCCATTCAAACTCTAGACCCAACGGTGTTTCTACCGAGCCTCACATCATGGTACGCGTTCTGGGCGCTCGCCGGCAGACCAGCGCTCATCATCATCTACATCGCATTGGCCGCTGCACTGCTGCGGAGAAGAATCCAAACATATTGGCGCCCAATCCACGCACTGATGTACGTGGTGCTCCTCCTTGGAATTGTCCACGCCAACCTAGGCGGAACAGATTTCCAGAACCCAGTAATCAACACTCTTTTCAACCTGTTATTCGCAGCATCGATAGCGGCATTCGTCCTGAAGCGCATACAGAGACATCGATTGAAAAAGCGGCTTCGAAGCAAAACCAATCGAGAATAAGCCCGGATCGATCGATCCATCAATTCCTCAGTGCGTGTCTTGGGGTTGACGATGCCGACCAAGTAGGCTTTAAGTATCAAGCATCAATTGCCTTCCTATTGCGACGGAACCGACGATGTCCAAGATCGCGGAGGTTGACGAAGAGAACAGGAGCGACGTAATCAAGCATCTAAGGTCGGATCTATTGCAGAACCTTTTTGTCATCTACTGCCTCCTCCAGGACCCAGAGAAAACGACATTTTACACAGCCTATGATGATGACGGCTCACTGAAAGGGCATCTTCTGATGTATAGGGGGTTCGCAACAATTCCGCTTGTAGGGAGAATTGATGGAGAAGAGGAGCCTGCACGCAGACTTCTGGAGTTCCTCCCAAGCGAGAAGATGGTTTTGTTCTGCTCTCCAAGTCTCGCAAACGTTGTCCGAGAGAGATTGCCCGATGCCTGTTTCTACCCAGAGCAGCATATGTACGTCGCCAAAGGTGAGGAACGCCTCGTCGCTCCAAACCTAGCTCAGAGGCTTGCGCCTGAACACGCACCATTGCTCACTGAGCTATATTCGTCCGGAGAACGCCAATCCGCCAGAAGTGAAGAAGGATGCAAGGAGTTGCTGGAGAAGCAAATAGTCTATGGTGTGTTTGCTGGTAGCAAGCTCATATCTGCGGCTGTCGCTGTGGAGAGACTTCCCGAGGCTTGGGAGATAATGGGGGTCTTCACAGATCCCAACCACAGGGGAAGAGGCTTCGCAACTATAGCTACCTCAGCCGCTACACACAAGTCCCTGAAACACGCTGACGGCGTATCCCTCTGGGTCGGGTCGAAAAACGTACCCGCCATAAGAGTCTATCAAAAGCTTGGATACAAGAAAGTTGGTGAAGCCTTCTGGGTCGACAGAGGAACAGGACTAAAGCCGTAGCCTCTTTCCAGATCGATGGACCGACCGCTCCGCCGCTCCCATCGTTTTCCACGTCTGGATGGCCTCAAGTTGCTCCCCTCCTTACACGATCGACCGAGCGAGGACCTTATCTAGCTCGTCCTTCAAGCTGTGCGGTAGATCGATCCGCAATGTAAGGAGGATGAAATTCAGTCAATTTGGGAAGGGAGATCTCATTGGCAACACGGCGGACAAGTCTACCTAGAAGGGCACTCACTCCGTTAACCGCCTGTGTTCTAACAGCGTTTGTACTGGGGGCCTTATGGATTAGGCCCGTCGTCAAATACACACCCCTCACCTTCCCGCCCAGAATCTCCTTCAGGCCGCAAGAGACGACCTCCCTCTCGGTCGGCATCAAGAATACAGGGGGAGCAGACTCATTTCTTTGGATAGTGGTGACCGCCAAGAACGCAGAGGTAGTCCCCGAGAACGAATGTACGTTCGAACGTACAGACCAAGGAATCAGAATCATGGCAATGGCAGAGAAACAGACTGATGACCTCTACAGGCTACTCAACGTGGAAGTACGCCCGAGAGACCGCGCCATATGGTTCATCATCTCCATTGAAGTTGAGAAGAGGATCAGCTGGTCTCCCAGCGGCATCGTCGCGTCGTTCGGTGACATCAAACGTGTCCCTCCAACTTCAGCTACCTACGTCATCGAGGACACAAAGGAAAGCGTATCGACGTACGTCCTAACTATTCTCAGCTAGGCTGCGAAATCTATCCAGCCAACACCTTCAGCTATTCTGGATCCATGCAAAAGTCAAGATATGTTCTTCATCTCTTCAATTGCCTTCTCCACTATTTCAACCATTTTTGGAATGGACTTTCTTAATCTCACTAGAAACTCCCTCAACTTCTTCGCTTTCTCACGGTTCTTGACCTCGCTTGACCTGAGTTCTCCGAGTGTGGTTGATATCCTCTGTTCCATCGCTCTTGCGTCAGAGACCCATTTCCTCAAGCCGTCACTCAGCAACTCATGAGGACGCACCTCTACGTAGTAGTACGCGAGGCGGCTACCGGGCATGCTCGTCTTCCTCACGGTGCCCAACGAGGTCAGAGCATTCAGAGTCCTGCTAACGGTAGGTATGCTGTACCCGGTCCTGTCGGCCAAATCCTGCTGGGAAAGGGGTTCCGCCTGAATCAGCAAAGTATACAGAACCCTGCCTAGGACCCTATTGAACCCCCTAGACTCAGCCAGATCCTCCCACAGAGATACAGCCTCTCGCTCCACATCTTCCACGGTCTTCATTCGCTTCCTACCTGTCGCCAAAACACCTATATGTTTTCTCACATTTCATAATTATGAAAACGGTGAAAGGAGACCGCAGAAATGTTCGCGATGCTCACAAGCGACCTTAGAACAGCGAAGAGAGTCATGACTCAGCCCTATGCCTTTTTTCACGGAGATGTAGCACGCATAGGCGTTACCGAAGCCCTCAGATACTACATGGTGTTGAGCTTGATTCTAGCAATACTCACGCCCATGATAAACATCACTGGTTTTCCTTCCGACGTGATCCACGCCTCAACGAACGCATAGATGGCCGCCTTCAAATACTCACCTCTGTTAGAACAGCAACTCGCTGTCTCGCGCCACTTATGGACCGGCGCGCTCACCCTCCTTATGATGCTTGCAAAGCTTCCATTCTTCATCGCATTCTACCATGTCTTCGCTCTAATCTTAGGCGGCAGGG
>JBGVSY010000098.1:0-4224 GCA_041862235.1 Nitrososphaeria archaeon
CCAGCTGCCTTTGCCGCTGCAAGGCGCCGGGACCCCACAACCACCTCATACTTACCCTTGATCGGCCTAACCACTACAGGCTGTAGCAACCCTTCCAACTCTATTGATGCTTTCAGGTCAGTTATGTCGCCCACGTCTCTCCGAGCGTTGTAGTCCCCCACGGACAGCTTACCTGTTCGAAGCGCGACTATCTTCATAGACACTTCTCAATCACTCTCTATGTGAAGTCTGGACAACCTTATGTTAAGAAGGGATTTATACTTTTTGAGCTCCACGGTACATGTAATGCTCATCCCCTCGATTCCGCTAGGCTTGTTCCTTCGATCAACGCTGTCTCGAAGATCTATGAGCTTCTTTCTGAGATGTGACTCGGAGGAGAGAGTTCAGTCAACTAGGTCAATCAGGTGTAAGTAGACACGCAAAGTTAATTTATATGCTGGAGTCGTTCTCTAGCCTGGAGGCCCCCGTAGCTCAGACATCCATCGAGCAGAGATCGAAAGTGGAGAACTGGTTAGAGCGACGGTTGCCGAGTTAAACACCGGCAGTCGAGCCTTGTAAACGTTGCTCAAGGGAGCCGTTGATCCGGGGTTCGAATCCCCGCGGGGGCTTGAGTTATTCTATGTCAAAGACCTAGATCTCTAACAACGTACCATCGATCCTTTTCCGAGTCTACTTCCTCTTCGAGATCTATCGCCCCGGGTGTGCCACCAACACTTTGGCATATCTGTTGATAGAGAATGAGCGCTAGTATCTATGGGTGAAACATTATCGAAGTCAAGGCTCGTGCATAGCTTGTGTTAAGAGGCATCACATGCAATAAGAAACCTCTGTTAATATAGAGAGATTAAGTCTATTCATCGAGTGAAGATGGGAAACATTCCTCGTTTCCTCGGTATGATCTCTGCCCTCAAGCTTACTGAGCGAACTGGATGGGCCCAGAGAGGTGTTCCAGGTGTGCGTGAGACGATCGGCGCCCACAGCTTCGGTGTCACACTTCTGGTGTGGCTACTCGCCGCCGAAAGCGGCGTAGACACCGAGAAAGCGGTCAAGATGGCTTTGGTTCACGATCTATTGGAAGCTTTCACAGGCGACCTCACCCCGAAGGATGTCAGCCTTGAAGAGAAGCATCGTAGAGAGAGAGCTGCTCTTCCGTCGTTGGCGAAGACGTTACCCAAGGAGATCGAACAAGAGGTGATGGACCTCATTCAGGAATATCTTACAGCGCAGAGCGAGGAGGTACGGCTCGTTGAGAAGGCTGACAAGCTGGATACTGCTCTACAAGCCGGAAGCTACGAGGTCGCTGCGCACGTCGCAAACACTGAGATCGATCTCTCAGAATTTCTCGACAATGCACGTGTCGTGTGCCAAGACGTATTTTCCAAGAAAATACTGAGGATCGCTGAGTCAAGGCGGAGAAGTCATTGCTGATCGCTTGGTGGCTTAGATCGAAGTGATAACAGTAGGATCCTCTTCACTTGGCAGGCCGAGGCCACTATTGTTTATAGCTCACTGTCTAGAAGCGTTGCCTAGGTGACCGTCTCTTGGCTGTGTACCGTGATGAGAGGAGTTTCCGAACTCGGGGCGAGAACGACGTGGTCGACCTTACAGATATGGTAAATGATGTTCTTAAGCACTCAGGCCTCCGAGAAGGCTTGGTGAACATCTTTATCTCCGGCTCCACGGGAGCCGTCACCACCATCGAGTATGAACCTGGCCTCATGAAGGATCTCCCAATTGCTTTGGAAAGATTTGCCCCTAGGAACGCGAAGTATGAGCACCATCTGACCTGGGGTGACTACAACGGCCACTCCCACGTGAGAGCCGCAGTCATCGGGCCGAGCCTGGCTGTTCCTTTCTCCCAAGGGCGAGCCGTGCTGGGCACCTGGCAACAGGTGGTCTTCATCGAAATGGATGTTCGTTCGAGAAGCAGAAAAATCGTGCTGACAGCAATCGGAGAATAGTGCTGTTCGTTCGATCGCCTTATGGCCCCTGCTTAGTCGATCGATCAACTGGGAAAACACGGTTAGCTAAAATACTGCTGCCCGACTTGGCACCCTGAGGAGTACGGTGTGGTTGGCATGAGGAAGGGGCAGTCTAAGGCCGCGGCCGAACCCAGTGAACTTTCCCCGATGGAGATCGAGAGATATTCGAGACAGATAGTCCTTAAAGAGATAGGATTGCACGGGCAGGTCCAGATCAAGAGGGCCAAGGTCTGTATTGTTGGGTTGGGTGGCTTGGGGAACCTCATCGCCATGAAGCTTGCTTCTATGGGGGTGGGACTTCTCCGCCTGATCGACAGAGATGTGGTGTCGCTGTCCGATCTCCACAGGCAGCCCCTGTACGACATGAGATCCATCGGCTACGCAAAGGCCGAGGCAGCCGCCAAGAAGCTGCAGCAGCTGAATCCTGAAGTCGACGTGGAGCCGAAGCCCCAGGCCCTTACGTGGGCAAATGCAGATGAGCTCCTCAGTGACGTGGATGTGGTGCTTGACGGGCTGGACAGCATCGAGACCAGGTACATAGTCAACAGATCGTGTATAAGGTCTGGTACACCCTATCTCTTCGGGGGCGCGATCGATTCCTTGGGGATGACCTCGACGATTATTCCCCATCGATCACCGTGCCTGGAATGTTTCGCTCCCGATCTGACCGATGAATCACTCGAAAAATGTGCGGTGGTGGGTGTGCACCCCTCTGTCGTTGGCTTAGTCACTGATATTCAGGTTGCAGAGGCCATACGTGTCATAACGAGGAAAGAACCGAACCTTCTCGGCAAGATGCTCTACGTTGACCTCGCAAACCTCTCATTCGACGTCATCAAGGCTGTGCGTTCAGATTCCTGCCCCGCCTGCGGAAGCCACCCCACAACACCGCCAGAAACTGGGGAGCCCACTTCGATAAGTTTGACCTGTGGAAGGGACGGTAGAGGGATCTTCGTCGTAACACCCAAAGAAACTCTAAGTCTCGACATTCGAAAACTCACCAGCTTCCTCCTTCGACAAGGTTTCAAGGTAAAGGTGAAGGGAAGACTGGGAGTGACCTTCGACTACGATAAGAGGCTTACCCTGAGTGTTCTCAGAAGCGGCTCCACGATCGCGCAGGTCACGCCAGGCTTGGCAAAAAAGTACACAAAGAGAAAGATCGTCAGTGCAGTACGGTCAATTCTTTCGCAGAGCCTATCAGTTCCGAAGCAAACTTTCCCCCTGCCAGAATAGATAAACTGATTGGCGGGATGGAAGAAGCCTGTTCCTGAACATCGAAAGCACAATGAAATCACTCGTAACCTCAGGGATCAACCGAGTTGGGGCATCCAAAACTAAGTCGATCATCGACCTTACCAGATGAATTCATAACATACGTCATGTTTATATCTCTTCTAAGCTTTCTCGGAAAGAGAGGGAAGGAGACAATAGCGTTGAGGCTTCCCTGTGAGGTTGCTGTTAGGTCCCTTGTGCCAGCAATGAGAGCCTCTATCGCAAAGGAACTGGCCGATCGATATTTCATGAAACAGAGTGAAATAGCTGAGTCGCTGAATATAACTCAGGCAGTCGTTAGCGACTACACACGCGAGATACGCGGGGCCGCCGTGGACATCGACAAGGTTGATGAAGTCCGTCAAGCAACCAAAGATATAGCGGCGGCGCTTGCGAATGGTCACCGGTCTACGCCTGACCTAATGCTCCGCTTCTGCAAAGCCTGTAGTGCTGCCAGAGAAACAGGCCTGATATGTCAACTTCACAAGGAGATGGAACCCTCGATCACTTTGCGTGACTGTAAGCTGTGTATGTCAAAGCAAGTAAGCTGTGTCAAGGGGCCGCGGTAGCTCTAATCCCACGTATCGATCGCCAAAAATCGGTCAACGAAATGAAAGTTCTTTTCCGGACGTGGGTAGTGAAACCTTGCCTGACCCAACCAGTTTCTTGAAGAGTTCCGGATGCTCGGTGTGTATGGGGACCACATCCTTTGGCTTGATGTATTCGATCATGTCAATAATTTCTTGGCACGACGCGTGGCCTGATGCATGAAGTTGATGGAATTTGAGTTTGAAGTGGTCTATCCAGTTTTTCGTTACCTTAGCTTCGATATCTTCCTCGGAGAAAGGTTCGCTCATTGAATGGATGAAGACGCTTCCCGGAAGAGGCTTGATATCTATGAGTTCCGTGAACTGATTGAAGGACAGAGAAAGGAGCGTCTCACCCTGTCGCTTGCGAACCCAGTCCGCCG
>JBGVSY010000099.1:0-5957 GCA_041862235.1 Nitrososphaeria archaeon
CTCAAAGACACAGAGCTTCATTAGTGTGTCACCCTGACTTCATGACTATGTCTTGCCGTCATCAGCCTTCCTCCCAAGAGAAATTCGAATCGCTACTTAAGATTCAAAGGTTTGGTGCCCACTCGTATGATTCGAGAAAACCGTGCCTTTTCATCGACTTCAAGGCCATTTCTGCATGATATCTTGCGTACTGCAGGTCGTACTCGTCGTTCAGTTTCATCCAAACCCCGGGATTTGCTCCTCGGGTGAAGCCCCAGTTTCGCAGCTTCTCCACGTCTTGAAGCCAGCAAACTATGTCCTCGTAGAGCATTGTTTTCAGCACACTTCTGTCATGCCCATTCGCTGGGTGGACGAAGACCCCGACACGGTGGTCTGACTGCCCCGACCTTTTTGCCATTGGTTGTCGTGGCTTGATCTACAGAATAAAAAGCCCCTTGAAGCCGTAAGTCAACCGCTAAGACAAACTTCATAGGCGCTCCCCTCGGTCGAGCGTTCCGAAGAGACACAGGTCAGCTTCCTCGATCTGTCTACAGACGTGTTCAGTCCAAGACAAGGCGTTGGAGGGCGCCATGTGCCCCGTAGGCCAGATAGATGAGGGCGACATGAAGAACGGACCGGGTCAGGTAGAGGCTGATGCCCCATGAGGTGCCTGCCCATGGAAAGCCGAAGAAGACTCCTTCCTCAGAGATTGGTGTGAAGATGGGAAGTTCAGCCAACACTCTGAAAAGGGCTAGGGCCATCGCTGCCAGAAATCCCCACGGGCTTCTCAGGTAGCAGAGGGCAATCAACCCGAAATAGATGATCACAAAAGCTGCATTGAGGTCCGGTCTCGGAGAGGCGGGTGAGGCTAGTAGATCCGAGAGCGTCCACGCCAGCATTATCACTAGAAGCACGATCGTGCCTCTACGATACATGGATAGACATTGATTCATATCCGGTAATAGTTTTTCCTCAGTGGTTCCATTCCTGCGTCGTCGAGGCGAAGGTATGAGGGTCACGCCGTCGTGACTAACACTTGAACAGCCGCGGCCTCGCTGCGCGATACCTTCCTTTTGGTCCTTTCGGCGAAGGATAGAGGGTCTCCTTGATGAATTCAGTTTCCTCTGAAGAATGACGTATATGGCGGCTCTTGCACCTTCGGCTCACACATGGGTGACTTATGCGGGTCGTTCCAGGGTGGAAGGGGTGGCCAACTTCTTGATCCCCACTCGAGACTCTGCGCAGACGGCGTCGGGTTGGTCAGGAGCAAGCGGACTAAGAGAGGAATCATTGCCCGGCCTCTCACAATGTTCGCTTGTTCGGTCGGTCGATCGCATGGAGCTGTCAGCCCAGTGGTTGCCCTTGTGATCGTCGCGGCGGGAGCCGTGGCTCTCACCGTTATCCTCACAGCATGGATGGCGTCGGCTGCCACACACTACACGCAGTTTGAGGCTGTGCGCTCTCGAGGCTGCTGGAGCTCGAGGCAAGGCGGAGAGATACTCATGATCTCCCGGTTGGAGAACGTAGGGACGACGCCTGTGCTCATAGTGAACGTGATGATCAACGGCAAGCCGTTTGGAAGCATGGGGTCGGACGTCTCTGTTCTGGTTGGGAGCAGCTCATTCGAGAGTGCTCTAGACCCAAAGGATCCCTCGAACTACGCGGAGATTCTCCCCGGGGAGACGGCTTATCTGAAGATAACGATGCCTGAGAGCTCAGTTTCCAACGGGCAAAAGCTGACCATAGGGATCATGACCTCCAAGGGGCTGGGGTATGAGGAGTTGGTGGCCGTCGACTAGGCGGCGCCTGGATGGCCGGTGCATCAATGGATAACCCATTTATTCGCTGTTTTGATCGATGTGACTAACCCATGATCTGTTCTTGGTCTTTTCATGAAATAAAACCGCCCCAGTTCCGTTGATGTTCAGCTTTATCCGATCTATCGACATTTAGGCAGCTACCTCTCCGCTTAGGGTCTGTTGGAGGCGGGATGATGAAGCGAGTCTCCCTCGGTCTGTCTTTGGTTCTTCTGGTTCTTTCTCTAGCGCTATCCACAGCTGCGGGTGAAGGGAGTGGCATCGAATGTGTGGTCCGGCTGATTCAGCAGCAGCCAGGGATACGGGTCATACATGGCTACTACCTGAACTGGGCCGGGTACGCGGTAGAGAACCTGTCGCTGGGCGAACCTCTGCCACCTGGATCGGTGACCTACGTGTACGGCCAGTTTAACGTTCCCACGGTGGTAGAGTCCGAGGGATGCGTCAGTTTCTGGGTTGGCATAGACGGCTGCAACAGCCCGACGGTCGAGCAGACAGGTGCCGCCGCACTCTGGAACCCGATTACAAACGAGGCTTTCTACTACGCCTGGTGGGAGATGTACCCCCAGATGCCGTACACAATCGGGGGCATCGAGATCAAGGCCGGCGACGTCATGGAAGCATCCGTCGAGTACGACGCGGCGACACAGACCTTCACCTTCAGGATAAAGGACCTGACGGCAGGCAGCTCTTTCACCCAGACCCGCAAGGCACCCAAGGCAGGACCGAAAGCTCCCCTTCGAACGTCGGCTGAGTGGGTTGTCGAGCGGCCGATGGCCCGGCTCCGAGGACAGATAGTGCTTCTACCCCTCGCTGAGTTCACGGAACCGGTCGTCTTCAGACACTGCCAGGCCATCGTGAGCGGTGAAGTGGTCGGCATCAAGGGAAGCGGCGAGGGGACCTACGACGAGATGACTATGGTCGACCCATCTCAAACGAACCCGAACCAACCGCCTGAGTTTCTGCCACTCACTTCCATAAGAGCCCGCGGCAAGTATTCTTTCTGCGTCACCTGGCTGAACGCAGGCGAGCCACACATACTGGAAAGCACGAAGACAAAACCATTCGGAGAACGCCTAGGTCATCTGCTGGGGGGTTCCGGATTCGGGGGCTGATCGATCGATCAGCCTATGAGCTGCGATGGAGGTCTCGGGACCCGTTCCGATTTAGGGTCCATCGATCGATCCAAAGGCTTAAATGAAAACATCGGTCCACCGGTCGATCGGCCCGGAATGGCAGGACGCAAGACGGTACTCGTTACAGGGATAGGTGGCAACACCGCGCAGGGAGTGGCAAGGTCTCTCTTGAAGTTCCAAGATGAGTTCGCAGTCATAGGATCAGATTCCGACAGGTACAACTACAGATTCGGACTCAAATACGCAAAGAAGGTTTACCTCGTTCCAAGAGCCAAGGACGAAGACTACATAGACGCTGTATCCAGAATAATCAGGAAGGAGAAAATAGATGTCATAGTTCCGTCACCCGAACCCGAGGTCTGTGAGCTATCCAAACACAGGCATGAGTTAGATGTGAACTTGTTGCTCCCGAACCATCAAGTGATTGAGACGACTCAGGATAAGTGGCTGACGCATCAGATCTTGAAGGATAATGTGCAACAGCCCAAGTCCTTCTTGATAGGTAGCTACAAAGATCTTGAGAGAGGCTTCTCTGAGATTGAAAAGCCGCTCTGGATAAGGAGAAGGAGAGGAGTCGGAGGATCCAAAGCGCTGGTGGCTCACAGGCTAGAAGACGCAAGGTTTTGGGTAGAGTACTGGGGTGGCTACGGCGAATTCATAGCTCACGAAATTTTGCCAGGGAGGAACCTGAGCTGGATAGGCCTCTACAGGGACGGGGAGCTGATAGCGAGCGGAGGTTACCAGAGGCTGAGATACTTCTTGGGACACATCTCGCCCACAGGCGTGACTGGAAACGTGAGTGTCGCGATGACAATAAATGACGACGAGTTGAACGACGCTGCTGAGACGGCGCTTCAGGTTCTGGACGACAAGCCTAACGGAGTGTACACCATCGACCTTAAGGAAAACGGCAAGCCGAACGTAACAGAGCTGAACTCAGGGAGGTTCCACATGTCTTTCTACACCTACACTGAGGCTGGCCTGAACCTGCCATTGTACTACGCAAAGCTCGCTCTCGACGAGCCCTTTAACCCGCCCCCCAAGAGAAACGGTCTCAGAGCAGGAGTTGTGGCCATCAGGAACACCGACAACGAACCCATATTCCTGAGCTCAGCCGAGCTCGGCAAGGATGTTCTCATCCCGTAGGTGTCGGCTTGAAAGTAATCGTCACAGGCCACGCAGGTTTCATCGGGAAACACCTCGTGAACCACCTCAGAGACGTAGAGGTCGTAGGAATCGATAGGTCGACCTCAGATGACGATGCCGTGAGGGGCATAAGGCTCGACCTATCAGAGATGGACGATAGGGAGCTGGAGCCTCACAGCGATTACCTGCAGGGGGCTGACGCCGTGGTTCACCTGGCAGCCTACAGACCCGTCACCGGATCACGAAGAGGGGATTCGTTCGATGAGAACATGAGGACAAACGTCACGGGGACCCTGAACGTACTCATGATGGCCAAGACGTTTAAGATTGACAAGGTGATATTTGCCTCAACGAAAGCCGTATACGGAAATCCAAAGGGCCTGATCAAGGAGGAAGCTCGCGCACGGCCCGAGACAAACTACGGAAAATCGAAGCTCCTAGCAGAGGGATTATGCAGGGAATTCGGAGAGGCTTATGGGCTGAGCTGCACCTCGCTGAGGATAGCGTCCGTGTTCGGCCCTGGGATGGCTTGCAACTTGGTCTTTGCTAGGTTCTTGAACAGCGCTCTCAAAGGCCAAGATCTTGTCGTGCACGAGCACCTTTCCGGGTACGAATACCTAGACCTGATATACGCCAAGGACGTGACGGAAGCGATAGAGAAGGCTCTGCACTTGAGACACGACCGTGCGTTCGAGGTTCTGAACATAGGTGGGAAATCCCCGGTGAACACCCTTAGCCTAGCTTCCGAGATAGTCAACGCTATTGGTTCGAAGAGCGAAATAGACACTGTCAGAACTCAGGAGATGAGACACGGTTTCAAGCTGTCCACACGAAAAGCGTCAAAGATTCTCGGCTGGACGCCGAAATACGACATCGCTTCGGCGATCAGAGATTTCTTGCCGACTTGGTACTGTGAGCGCATCCGTTGATCTTCGCACTAACGAGGCTTCAGTAGACACCAAGAACTTTCCATCAAGAGAAGCGATCGATCGATCCACTCAACGCCCCTTCGTACAGCGTGTAAACCTGTCTTGCCACGTTCTCAGGGCGATTCTCCGCCGGAAGACCCTGAACTTGGCTACCGTCCCATTTTATGACTTTCAGGCCGCACGATAGTGCCTCCAGTCCCGTTTTGCTTATTCCCCCCTTGAGGAGTATTCCCGCGTAGTTTCTCTTGACATCGATGTAGTATTCATATCTGCGGAGGAATTCCGGAAGTCTCAGATAGGGAATTATGCCCCGCGCTTTTCCATCATAAATCGTGAGCTCGAGGTTGTACTGATTGGCGTGTTCAGTAGCTAGATCGTCAGCGTTGCGGGGGAAATGTAAGGCCGTTCCTGACAAGGGCTTCACGTCGCCGGGACAAAAGACCTCCGTGTCCACAGGATTCGGCACGAGAACTGCTCGGCTTGGCGCCCCACTGCCGAAGAGACTCAGAGTTGCACAAATGACAACGTCTGCCTTGACCCAGTACTTTTGCCTTTGGGCCCATTTGTCTCTGATCTCATCTCCGTGGTAATGCATTACAACCGGTCTATCGGGGTACAGGAGCTTTAGGTACGGGACGATTCTATCGACTGAGTGAACATGGATGACATCGAACTTACGGGCCTTCAGCAAGGACTTTAGCACGAACATTTTGGCCCCGCAGTCCCAAAGCTGCCCGTATGTTGTGAACCCAAATGGATCGAAAGCCTTTCTCATCACAACCAAGCTTTCCGTGCCGAACAATCTATCCATGTATTTCCCGATGATGCTGCCGACCCCAGCTGTGTTCCAGACATGCAGGATTTTCATTTCCTGTGCACAGCTTCTCCTAAGGTAGAAAAGGCTTGAGGTGAGGGGACCGAGCAAGAGAGTCCCTACGTTGACCGGCGCA
>JBGVSY010000100.1:0-13563 GCA_041862235.1 Nitrososphaeria archaeon
AGCTGCAGGTCCCTGGCGTTGAATTTTTCGTAGCTAAAGTCTCCAACCGGGTAGGTGCAGTAGTACTTCACGAGGTTGGGGTAGGTCCAGAAGAGGTCGAAGTCTTTGCCCTGGTGCTCTCTTATCCAGTCGTTCAGCTTGACTATGTGCCCGCCTGTGGCAAATGCCCCGATGAACTGGCTGTCCGAGATCAGGAGGTCGAAGGTGGTTTTTCCCGTAGCGAATTCGGCGGCCAGTCTAGCCCAGTAGTCTCCCCATGGAACCAGGTCCATCTCTATCTTGATCTCCTTGTTTGGGTCGACGTTCTCCTTGTACCAAGCGGTGAAGCCTCCTGGATAGCTTCCCGGCGCTGTTCCGTCCGCGATGGCCCCTGTCAGTGTACCAGGCAGCCACTCAGGGCTGACGAACTTCAACGTGATCTTCTCGATCGGCGGCGGTAGTGTAAGGTAGTACGCTGCAACGGCGGCGATAACGATTACGACAACGACAACGATTGCGATCGCTTGTTGAGTTCTCGTCATCGCTGATCTTCTTTTTCTCATCAACATTTTCGCCTGTACGGGCTTTCTGCGATACTGTTTTAAGCTTTTTGCGTGGGCACCAAAGTCACAGCCAACCAAGAATCAAACCAAGGACGTTCAGCACAGGAAGAAGGTCTCCCTCTCTACCCTCGTGTTCCCCGTACCAGCAATAAGGGTCTGAGGCCAGCACATCGTTCGCCACCCCCAGCGCGTCTGCTCTGCAGCCTCCACCGCAAACACCAAGCATGCTGCATTTCGAGCACTTGCCTTTCAGCTCACGGTTCGCCACCTTTGCACATGCATCGGCACGCCACATCTGCCTCCAGATCTGAGACAGCGTTGAATGACCAAGCTCACCAACAGTTTCGGACATCTCCGCGCACGGCGTCACTGAACCGTTGGGTTGAATGCATGGACAGGCGTAGGCGATGCACCAACCGTTCTTGGTTCTCAGGTACCGTCTGAACTCCTTCACGAGTTCCTCACCGTAGTATTCCTCTAGAAAGTTGAGAGCCGACCTGAACTGGTCCGGTGTCACAGCCAGCGAAGCGAAGTTTTGTTTCGCCCGTCCGATCGGGTGGAGCCGTTTCAGATAGAAATGCGCTCCTTCGCGCTCTGCGAAGTCTGCGATCTCACCTATGCTCTCGCAGTTGAACTTTGTCAGAACAC
Source organism: Nitrososphaeria archaeon (assembly GCA_041862235.1). Lineage (GTDB taxonomy): Archaea > Thermoproteota > Nitrososphaeria_A > Caldarchaeales > JAVZCJ01 > JBGVSY01. The sequence continues at coordinate 1,191 of JBGVSY010000100.1, forward strand.
ACGATGCTACCGTGCTAATTCCGATGCTAGCACAAAGGTGCAGAGCCTTTGTAGCGCGCTGGAAAGAACCCCTTACACCCGTGACCATCTCGTGTAGCTCTGCTCGTACTCCATGAAGCGCGATCTGAACTGAAGAGACCCCCTCGTCCTTCAGCCGCTTGGCGACAACTCGGTTGATCAACCAGCCGTTGGAATTGAGCTTGATCTTCAGCCCTCTGGAATGCGCATGTGATACGATTCTCCAGAAGTGTTCGTCGAGCAGCGGTTCACCTCCCGAGATCACCACTTTCTGAAATCCCATCTCGGCGATCTGCTCGATGAGATCAAGCTTCTTTTTTCTGTCCAGCTCATTGGTCGATCTGCCTGCAGAAGAGGACGCTGAACAATGCAGACACTGCAGATTGCATTGGCCGGTTATGCGCCAGACGATGCTCCTTGGTATCGGCTCAGCTTTTCCAGTGGGGGCTCTCGCAGAGAAGTTGGATAGAAGTTGGATGAGCGCCTCGCGAGTCTCGGAGCCGAGCGTCAAGCCTTTCATCCGCGGTTCACATTCCGTACCCTTAACCGTTAACAGCGGGGTGCAAGTGTTTGGAGGATTGATCGATCATGCTCAGTCCAGCGACTCACCAAGAGTGGCTTCTAGCCGCGCACCATGGCTGGTCTGAGCTGCTCTACACCCCTCTGAGCCGAAAGCTCTTGAACTAGATGCCGGACGTGTTGGGCACTGCCCTTCACTGCAATGATTTGCAGACATTTTGTTTGATCTAGGTGTATGTGCATGGCTCCTCTGACTATGGTTGAGAAACTGTGCTGAATGTCGGTGAGCCTCTTCTCCAGCCCTCGAACGTCGTGATCGTATGTCACTGCGATAGCGCCGAGTAGGGATCCCTTTCTCTGTCTGAGGTCCTTCTGCTCGGTAAGGAACAACCTCATGGCGGCCTGGATGGCCTTGGATCTGTCGTACGGCATTTCTGAGATGAGCTGATCGAACTCTTGGAGCAGATCGGAAGGAAGCGAGATGCTTACCCGAGAAATCGTCGCACCCCTCATGAGAGGTCGAAACGTCGTCCTTTCCACCAAGATAAAAGCGTCGAGTCAGGGGCGTGATTGGACAGTCGACAGCACCTGGTTTCAAAGGCACCAGGTGTTCGTGTAGACCGGGGGTGCTTCGGGAGGAGGGTCGATTGATCTCCCAGGACAATCTGAAGGAGACTATGTTGCCCAGCGAAATCTGCCGATCAGAGAAAAGAAGCTCTGGGCTGTTGCAGCGCAAGCAGGGTTGCCGGTGATTGACAACTTCCCTGTGTCTTCTGGAAAGATCTCGATCATTGCTCCATAACCCTTAATGAGTCATCCCGAGTCGGGTCCTCTGCCTTGACGACCGAGGAGATCAGGTATCTCATCCGGGAGCACATCGAGAGGATGCGGGAGATCGACTATCTTCTGAGAGATCCAAACCTGGCTGAGAACCTCAAGTGGCGCCTGATAAACGAGCGGGAGAAGATCGAAAGGAGAACGCTTCTGCTTATGCGAAAGCTTGACTTCGTGAGAATGCCCAGCTGAGACCGAGAAAGATCTCTGGTCAACCCGACGGGGTTCTGTCTAGTCCTTGAGAATGAAGCGTTCCAGCTCTCCCCGGGCTTTTTCTCTCCTTGCTTGGTGTTCAGTTAGAAACTCAGCAGTTCTCTCCGCCAGGGTGGCTTTGCATTCGCCGCAGAGAAGCCTGCCGCCTCTGCACTCCTCATACCTCTCCTTCAGCGCCTCGCCGTTGGGTTCCATGAGAAAATAGAAGTAGCTGAACACGTTACAGACATCCGGGTTTCCACCGGACCGCCGTTGATCCTCTACGTTTCCCCTGCCTCCCGTGAACGCATTCATGATCTTGGTGGTCGCTACGTCCGGTTTGTCGACGGTGAAGATGGATGAAGACGGCTCTGAGGCGGACATCTTTCCTCCCTCGGCCAGGCCAGGTAAGAACCTGCAGTGTATGGCTGCAGGCTTGTAGTACCCCAGTTTGGGCACGACGTCTCGCGCCACCCTAAAGTGTGCATCTTGGTCTATGGCGTGGGGTATGAGGCAGGGAACGTTGCGCCCTTGTTTGACGCTCTCAATAAAGGCGGGTACAGACTGGACGCTCGTGAAGAAGATCTCTCCAACGTTGCTGTCTGCTTGAAACCCGAAAACAGCTTTGACAGTGGAGAATGTGAGTTTCTTCGCCACCTTCAAGGCTTGACGGTACAGGGTCTTGGCATAGTCCAAGTCTGAGAAGATGAACGTCTTTGTCGGGTCGAAGCCCAGGGCTATCACATCCAGAGCATTTTCATAGGCGAAGCTGTTTGCTTGTTCCAGGCTCAACTCAGGCATGAAGACGAATTTCTCGTCGTCCGTCATCTGGAAGTAGAGCTTAGCATCGAACTTGTCCTGCAGCCACTTGGTGAAGATCCATGGAACTAGGTGTCCCAGATGGGTGTGGCCTGAGGGGCCTCTTCCCGTGTACAGATGGAACCGGTTGCCCGCGTCGTACTCGTCAAGCAGCCAACGCAGGTCTCTGTGGCTGAAGAATATCTTGCGTCTCAACATGTAGTGCAGCTCTCCCGCATGTTTCCTTATCCTAACCAACAGCTCGTCGGTGATCTTCTCCGTCCCAAATTCTTGGATCAGTCTGTCATAGTCGATCGCTCCCCGAACCTCCCAAGGGGTGACGACCATCTCCTCTTTCCTAGGTGTCTCGCCTGTCAAAGCGCTCATCCAGAGGCGGAGGCACTTGTTCTTGAGGATTTTCTGTTCTCTTGTCGATCGATACCAGCGTCGAAGCATTTATCCGGACCCCACGGAATGATGCAAGGCAGCCTGACATGTTGGTTGAACCGCTCTCCGATGAAAACCGAGAGGCTCTCGTGGAGTTCTCACGAGCTCGACTGCCGGCTAGCTTCTTCGTTCTGTACGACGTTCTGGAAGAACCTCAGAACACCGAGATTTTGATCGCCACGGAACGCGGATACATCGAAGGCACCTCCCTGTTATACAGGAAGCGGTCTCTTGTGATGCTTGGCTCAAGAAGAGCCGCGAGCCTTCTGGCATCGGGGCTCAGTCATCGGGAAGACGTCTCCATCATGTGTGATACGGAGTGCTTTCCATCGGTGAGGAGATGGTTTCGATTGATGGGCGCCCCTAGAAGGATGCGCAACATGGTGGTCGAAGAGGGCAGCGAGGTTCTCTCCGTGAGACACCCAGTCAAAGAACTTGATGCTGAGGAGGCAGACGAATTCATCCGTCTGACGCAAACGGCCCTTGCTAGCAGGGAGTTTGAGGAAAGCCTCTCCAGGGGAAGCTCCTTCTATGCTGGCATAAGAGTTGGGAGCCGTCTTGTGTCGGCTGGACGTGGCTTGATTCTGAGAGGCACAGGGGGCATCCTTCTATCGATCAAGACGGAGGAGCCTTTTAGGCACAGAGGTTACGGGACATCGCTTGTCTCCTATCTTACTGGGAGGGTGCTTCTGAAAGGTCGTTTCTCCACTCTCTTCGTAGAAGAGGATAATCTCCCAGCAATCCATGTCTACAAGAAGACTGGGTACAGGGAAGAGGGAAGTGTCTTCATGTGCAGTGCATCAAGAGTGAACAAGGTACCGGGATCTCTTGGCTGAGAGTGAGCCGAAGATGGGTTCTCTCTTTCTATGTGAAGCTCCAGGGCGTGACTCACCGTGGACTGCTCCGGATGTCACCGGAGAGAGGCGCGCGGATCTGCCTCCCCGATTGCCTCTCTCAACATACTCGTCAAGAGCTGAGTTTCTCCACTTGGAACGGTGGAAGTCATAGGAATTATGCATCACAACCTGAAGCGCGTTGCCCATGGACCTCTCTGCAGCTGAGCGGCTCAAGTTAAGCCATCAGGCTGCCGAATTCCCCAGAGAGGAGAGCAAAAGTGAAGGCCCGGACACGCAGGCAGGTGACCCATGATCCAAGTACGAAGCCACACAATCAGCGGGGGAAATAGCAGGCGACGAGATGATTCTTCTCTATCTCCTCAAACTTCGGTTCCTCTTCGGAGCATACCTTTTGGGCGAACGGGCAGCGCGGATGGAAGCGACAGCCGCTCGGGGGGCTTATGGGACTTGGGATCTCTCCCCGAGGAATGAAACGCTTCAACTTCGCTGTTGGATCTGGGACGGGAATGGCGGAGAGAAGCGAAAGCGTGTATGGATGCCTTGGGTGGCGGAACACCTGCTCCTTGCCACCTATCTCGAATATCTTGCCCAGATACATGATCGCTATTCTGTCACAAACGTATTCGGCGGTTGCGAGATCATGAGTGATGTAGAGATACGCGAGTGTGTATTCTTTCCTTAACGCCAGCATCAGCTCAAGTATCTGAGCCCTCACAGAGACATCGACCATAGCCACGGGCTCATCTGCGACGACCAGGTCCGGGTTCAGAACCAGGGCTCTAGCGAAGACAACGCGCTGTCTCTGCCCTCCGCTGAGCTGATGGGGATAGCGATCGAAGAAGTTGCCCCAGGGCGACAGACCCACTCGCTCCAAGATCTCTTGGACCCGCTGTTTTCTCTCGGTGAGGGTGCCGATCTCCTGGAAGCGGAGGGCGTCCATGATCGCATTGCCGACGCGGATGCGAGGGTTCAAAGCGGCTGTGGGGTCCTGGAAGACTAGCTGCATCCTCCTTCGAAGCCTCCTCATATCCTCTTCCTTGATCGCGCTCAGGTCAACCCCATCGTAGACGATCTTCCCGGATGTCGGCGGGATGAGCCCGATGCACAGCCGCCCCGTGGTGGTCTTGCCTGAGCCGCTCTCGCCAACAAGGCCGAGGATCTCGCCTCGCACCAGGGAGAAACTAACGCCGTCCACTGCACGCACGAACTCTTCCTTGGCCGTAAGCAACCTGTCCAAGAAACTCTTCTGGACAGGAAAGTACTTCCTTAGATCGTTGACCTCGAGAAGCATCTACGATCCATCTACCCCTTGTAATGGAGAAAGCACGCCACCGAGCGGCCCTCACCGACATCAATCAACTGTGGAGCTTCACGGCGGCAGCGGTCGAACGCGTGGCGGCAGCGCGGATTGTAGAGACAGCCTGGCGGCGGAAACGCTAGGTCAGGGGGCGAGCCAGGTATCCAGGACAGAACTCGCCCCGGCTTGCTAACATTCGGAACGGCGCTGAGAAGAGCCTGGGTGTATGGGTGTAGAGGGTCAGCGAAGAGGCTGAGGGAAGGGCCGAGTTCCGCAAGCCTTCCGGCGTACATGACCGCCACGCGGTCAGCCGTCTGAGCGATGATTCCGATGTTGTGGGTAATCAGCATCAAGGTTATGTTGAGCGCTTCCTTGAGACGCTTGAGCAGCTCAAGGATTTGTGCCTCCACGATTACGTCGAGTGAGGTTGTGGGCTCATCTGCTATCACGAACTCCGGGTTTAAAGTGAGAGCCAAGCCTATCATGACTCTCTGCCGCATGCCGCCGCTGAACTGATGAGGGTAGTCGTTGACTCGCTCTCGAAGGATGCCAAGCGTTTCAAGCGTCTTTGATGCTCGATCCAGCGCCTCTGCTTTGTCAACGCCCTTCTCGTGAGCGCGTATGAGCTCGATGAAGTGGTCACCTATCTTCTTGACTGGGCTGAGTGACGTCATCGGGTCCTGGAAGATGAAGCCGATCCTCCTGCCTCTGATCTGCCTCATTTCCTTGTCTGGGAGACTAGTCAGATCTGTCCCGTCAAGCAGAATTCTGCCTCCCACGATCGATCCAGGGTAGGGAACGAGCCGAATTAGGGCGAGGCCCAGCGTTGACTTGCCGCTGCCAGACTCTCCCACAACTCCGAGTGTTTCGCCCTTTCTTACGGACAGAGTTACCTCATCAACTGCTCGGATGTTGCCTCTTTTCATGAAGTACTGGACGCCGAGCGACTTGACATCTATGACGGACAACTCAGCTCCCTCACTCCTCCAGCCTCGGGTTGAGCAGCTCGCTGAGCCCTTCTCCGAGCATAGTGAAGCCCAACGCGAGCAACACTATCATCAGCCCGGGGAACGCGATGATCCACCATGAGCCCGTCGTCAGATACTGCCTGCCCCAGGTGAGGTCCCACCCCCAGTCGGGTATTCCAACGGAGATGCCTAGCCCAACAAAGGTCAAGCCGGCGGCCGTGAGGATGGCGTCGGCGAAGTTTATCGTCGCGATGGCTACGACCGAAGGTACTACGTTAGGCAGTATGTACCTGAACAAAATCGAGCGGTCCCTGGCCCCGATGGTGCGAGCGGCCTCGACGTAGGGCAGCTCCTTTATGGAGAGCACTTGACTTCGGACCACCCTGAAATATGATGGAATGTAGACGACGCCGATGGAGAGAGCCATGTTCACAACTCCTGGTCCCAGCATCGCCGCAATCGAAATTGCGAGGACAAGGCCGGGGAAAGCGTAGATACTATCCATGACAAGTGAGGTTGCCTTGTCGAGTATGCCCCCTGAGTATGATGCGAGCAGAGCAATAGGCACCCCCACAACCAAGCAGACGAGCACGGAGATGATCGCTACCTGAAGCATGGTCGACCCCCCCCAAAAGACCCTGCTGAGCATGTCCATGCCGAGATGGTTGGTTCCCATCGGAAAATCGGCGCTGGGGGCTGATGGATGTGGAGGCTTCCCGAGACCTATCGCGGTCGGGTCGTGTGGAGATATCCAGGGCGCAGCCAGCGTCATAACAGATATCGACGCCACGATTACGGAGCCAGCAAGCGTCGTCCACCCCGCCAACCCTCTCTTTCTCAGGGAGGCAATCCAGGGAAACAGCTGCCGCAAGATTCCTCCCCGAAGTTCGTCGCCTGCCACTTCAAGCCCTCCTAGAACCTTATCCTAGGGTCAAGGTACGCGTAAAGAATGTCGACGAAGAGGCTGACGAGGGCAACGACTAGCCCATAGAAAACCACTGCACCCTGGATCGCAGTGTAGTCTCTGAAGCTGATACGATTGACGAGGTATCTTCCCAAGCCTGGCCAAGAAAAGGTAGTCTCGGTCAGAACAGCCCCGGCTAGAAGAGCGGCGAACTGAAGCCCCATCATCGTCAGGATCGGCAGGAAAGCGTTCCGAAGTGCATAGCCGTAGACAACCACCCTTTCCTTCAGCCCTCGCGCTCTCGCAGACGTCACGAAGTCCAGGCGCAGGGTTTCGAGCATGTTGCCTCGAGTCATCCGGATGAATATTCCGCTGAGCACGGTTCCGAGTGTAAGGACTGGCAGGGAGAGATACCTCACCGACTCAACGAGCTTCGTCAAATTGCCTTCCAGCAAGCTGTCGACGGTGTACAGGCCGGTTGCTAGACGCCAACCGCCAAGCTGTAGCCCTTGCGGAGCGTCAAACCTTGGATTGAAACGAAGCCCCGTTGGAAACCATCCCAAGTAGATGCCGAAGATCATGATGAGCACCTCGCCCAGGAAGAAGACGGGAATTGCGTAGGAGACTATCCCGAAGATCCTTATGGAGTGGTCTGGAATTGAGTTGTAGGAGCGGGAGGCGCGGACCCCAAGCAGGACCCCAAGGATGATGGCGAATGCCGCCGAGTAGATCGCCAGCTCCAGGGTGGCTGGAACTGCTGAGAAGATCTGCTGACCGACGGGTGAGAAGTCCTGCATGGAGATCCCCAAGTTACCCGATAAGAGGCCTGCTACGTAGTCGACGTACTGTATCGGGAGAGGTTTGTCTAGTCCCAGCCGACGTTTGAATTCTGCTAGAGCTTCTGGATCAACCCGCTTCTCGAAGTGCAAGTCGGCAGGATCTCCAGGCATGACCCTTATGATGAGGAAGACCATAGTGAGCAATAGGAGAATCATCGGTATCGTCAGCAGGATTCTCGCTAGTATGTAGGAGCGGAGGCTCATAAAAAATGGGGGATTGGCTGCTAGATTAAAGCTTTAGCCCTCAAGGGCGAAGAGCAGCCAGATTCTCCAAGACTGGGATATGTCGAGAACCACTCCGTCAACGTTCGGGGAAGTCACAGCAAAGGCCCCGCCTTGGTATAGCGGAGCGAGCGGGCAGTCCCTCACAACCATGTCGTCGATCTGGCCGTAGAGTTGACTCCTCTGAGTTGGATCCGATATGGCGCGAGCTTGGTCGTACAGTGCAACCGCGTCTGGGTTTTCGTAGTTGTGTTGAATCCATGTGGCCCAATACAGGAACACATAGTTGTCCGGGTCAACGTAGTCGGGATACCAGCCATAGGAGTAGACAGGCATGATCTCGGCGTCCCTGTTCGTCTTGTAGCTCGGCCAGTCCGCTCCCTTTAGAGTCACCTCGATGACGCCCGTCCTCTCCAGCTGTGCCTTAAAGACAGCGGCTTGGTCCGGGCTCTGCGGGTAGTGTCCGCCGGATTCGTACCATAGTTCGACCTGAAGCTTGTTGGTTTCGTCGTAGCCAGCATCTTCCAGGAGGCTGATCGCCTTGGCCGGGTCCTTGTCCAGCTCCTGGAACTTGTCCGTGTGACCCATCATTCCCTTGGGAATGATGCTGTAGAGCGGCTGACCCTGGCCCAGGAACACCGTGTCGAGCATCTCCTTCCTGTCGAGCGCAGCTGAGATAGCCTGCCTCACCTTGGGGTCGTCAAACGGCGGGATCTTCTCTTGGAACAACATGTACTGGATGAAGGCCCCCGTGCCCTCCCAGACCTTGACACTTGGATCTGTCTTCATGCCCTCGATGTCACTCGCTAGGAGTTGCCTGAACGCTACGTCCACGTCACCAGACCTTACCGCAAGCGCGAGCGAAGTTGCGTCGGCATAGAACTTGATGATTACGTGAGGTGTCTTCGGGAGCCCTGCCGCTTTGTTCCAGTAGTTGGGGTTGGCATCCAACCTCATCTCGTCGTCCTTCCCTGCTACACGGCTCCAACTCGTCAGTACGTAGGGACCGAGATCGTTCGGGTTGCTCACTCGGGCGTCGCCCACGGTGAAGTTGACGGTGCCCGCCATAGTGGCGATGTCCTTGTTGACGACGTATGAGACTTGAGCAGCCATCAGGGAGAGGAACGGTGAGAACGGGACTTTCAGGTGAAACACAACCTGGTATTTGCCCGTGACCTCTACACTGTCAATGATATCCGAGAATCCTATGCCCAGATAGGCACCGCTCTCCATGTTAAGCTCGATGCCTCTGTCGATGCTGTACTTCACGTCCTCAGCCGTGAACTCCCTTCCGTCGTAGAACTTCACGCCTTGCCGTAGGTTGAAGGTATACGTCTTGCCATCAGCACTTATGGTCCAGCCGGTGGCGAGCGCGGGCTTGATGTCTTCCAGACCAGCGCCGTGCGGTGTTCCTGGAGCAATCTCCACGAGACCTGCGCCTGTGTTCATGATGATCTCCCACCCGAAGAAATCCCAGGCCTCAGCAGGGTCGAGGTTTGTTTCCACCGAGTCCGTTGTTCCCATGACCAAGGTGTCCATAACCTTGGGTCCTGTGGTGGTCGTGATCGTCGCCGTTTGGATTGCGGTCGTGACGACGGTTGTGGTCTCAGTCTTGGTGACGGTTGTGGGTGCGGCCGGAGCGGCTGTCTGTGTGCCCGCGTAGTATCCGCCGACGCCAGCTATGACTATGATCACTACGAGAATTGCTGCGACTGTGTTCGAAATGGCACTTCTGTTTTTCAACTTTTTCCAATCTCTCCTTTTTGATCGATTCCGAGACAGGATGTATTTAAAACTTGTTATTTCCCAGAAACCGCTGCCTAACACGTCGAGAAGCGATAACACCCTAACCAAACGAGACGTCGATCACGCGGTCGTCAGGGGCTTTCAGTGTGCGAGGTTCACGTTCAGGGCCTGCAATTGATCTGCAACGAATCCGAGATCGTGTTGCTCAAGGGTAGACACACGTGGTATCCCTCGCTGATCCCATCCCCTGATCTCGTAGTACCAGCCAAGTAACTTGTCGTAGCCATCCTCGCTGAGCTTCGTTCCTCTGAGAGGACCTTGTGTTAGCATCTCTCCAAACCATCTCTTTGGAGGGCAGTCCATCTGTCTAGTCCACCCGGGGTTTTCTCTGATCCAGAACGCTCTGATCAGGTTGAAAATCCTGTCGCTCACCCTATACAACTCTTGCAGCGGCACCTTCATGCCTGTGGCGGCCTCGAGGTATCTGGGGTACCAGTCGAGGGAGAAACCCAGCTCTATCCATGGAAGCCGGCAGGTCGTCAGGGACTCGAAGAAGCCGGCTCTAATCCGCTGCATCTCTATGAGTCTCTCCACCTTCTCCCTGCTTATGACGTCCCGGCCCATCTCCATCTCCCACACTATGAACCAGGCGTCCTTATGGTGCGCCCCGATGGAAGAGGTTGCAAAGGCGAGGGCCATTCCAGGAGCTGCGTGGCAGTCATAGGCGGAGATCTCCAGGCCCTTCACGTGCATGGCGAAGTCCTCGGCTCCACGTCCAAGCCTGCCAGCGACTTCTCGGACGCCCTCGGCCAGATGATCTCCGAACCCCTCTCTCAGGGAGATTTTCCTCGCTAGCTCGAACATCGAGGCCCCGTCTCCCCACTTGATGTCAACTCCCAGCTTCTCCTTGGATATCATGTCCCGGGAGTACGCTTCGGCGGCGAATCCCAGCGAGCTACCCAGGGAGATCGTATCCACCCCCATCTTGTCGGCGAGGAGGTTCAAGTTAAGCACCCATTCCATCGCGTCTATCCCCAGGTTTGATCCTAGCATGGCGATGTTCTCATAGTCCACCTCAGTGGTCTCTCCCTTGTAAGGCCCTTCCTTGATCTCGCAGATGTTGCCGCACTGCATGTTGCAGTTGGGGCAGCCCTTTTTCCTGACCTTGTAGGTTTTCTCCATCGTTTCTCCACTTATCCCCTCCCATCCCTTGAACACGCCTTCCTTGAAGTTGTGGGTCGGAAGTACACTGTTCCCATTGGACCACTCTATGGTAGCCATGGTTCCCTGTCTTATCCAAAAGCCGTATTGAGAGGCATCCTTGACCTCCTGATAGCCTGCACGACCGAGCTCCTTGAGCCGATCAGGGTCCTTCGCAGGTATCTCACTGCTCCCCTCAACGATGATGGCTTTCAATTTCTTCGACCCCATCACAGCCCCCATGCCCGGCCTCCCTCCAGATCTACCTCGCTCCGAAACTATCACTGCGAACTTGACCAGCCTCTCGCCGGCTGGCCCGATCAGCAGGATGCCCGAGCTTTTTCCGTACTGTTCCTCCAGCAACTCTTCCGCTTCGTAGGTGTCCTTTCCCCAGAGCGATTCTGCGCTCAGGAACTCCAGCTCGCCATCGTTGATATGAAGCAAGGATGGTTTCTCGGCTCTCCCTTCCATGACAACCATGTCGTAGCCTGCCTTCTTCATCTGCACGGAGGCGCGGGTGCCGATGTTGCCGTCGCCGTAGCCCTTGGTGAGAGGAGATTTCGCGGCGACCACCATCTTTCCGCTGCTTGGCAAGAGGAACCCGGTCAAAGGACCCGTGGCAAGGATGAGCTTGTTCTCAGGGGCCAATGGATCGGTTCCAGGGCTTAGCTCATTCCAAAGCATCCAAGCGGCGAAGCCTCTACCCCCCAGGTAGCTTGAAGCCAACTCAGGGCCTAGTTTCTCTATCGTGTGCTTCCCTCTTGAAAGGTCAACCCTCAGAATTTTCCCCGTCCAACCACCTTCAGACATCCTGATCACCAATCTGTTGGAAGATCGAGAATGGACCGCCTCGGCCCGTGAGTTATTTAAGGCTTGGATCGATCGAAATGAGTTCAGGCGATCTGTGAGGCCTTTCGTACGTCGACACTACGGCTTTTCGGGTTGGGACGGCTTCCTCCTGATCACCAGTGCGACTGTTAGGACCACTATCACCGCAACGACTGCCGCCGCGATCAGCATAGTGGTTGTCTCTGCAGGAGGTCCCTCCGTAGTTGAGGGCACGGATGATGTCGTTACAGTCATCGTGGAAGTAGCTGAGCTCGTCTGGATTGTAGTCGACGGCGATGGCGTCGTTGGTTGGGTGGAAGTCTCTGTAGTCTGTGACGGCGATGGAGTTCCCGTCGTCTTGGTCACCGTCGTTGGAGTGACAGTCGTTGAGGTTTTCACAGGTGTTGATGGGGTCGTCATAGTCGTTGTGGTTGCTGACGTTGTGGTCAGCTGCGATGAGACTGTCTGAGTCTCTCCTTCTGTCTTGAGCCCTGCGTAGTCGTATGCGATGATCCCGTACGATATAGTTTCGTTGTTAGGTATGCTGGAAATCCTTCCTTCGAACGTGTTGTCAGGACCACGGCTCATGGCCACAGCCTCCCACTCAGTCGCACCATCGAGCAGGTAGAGGAGGGTTGCGTTCTCCACTCCCCAACCTGCGTCGGTGATCTCAGGCTGAATCTTGACGGAATACTTTGGGCCGA
>JBGVSY010000101.1:0-60504 GCA_041862235.1 Nitrososphaeria archaeon
ACGCTGGGCCACACGTACCTTCTAACAATTGTTCCGCGGCTCTCGGTGACTCCCTGCAACGGCAAGGTCTTTCGCCACCGGTTATGCACGAGGAGGGCCGTGAGATCTCACCGCAGCGGCTGCTGCAAGAGCGACTTATAGTCATAGAGTTCAGGTTTTCTTGGACTTTCAAGCATTCTGATCGTTAGACTGTTGGAACCGTGAACTGAGAGGCGTGCGATGCCGCTGCAGCGGACAGGGCTTTCTCCTGAGTCGATAGATGTGGAGAGAGCTGAAAAACGCTGGGCTCATCGTTTGGGCTTACGTGTGCCAATTCATCCATTTTGCGGAGATTTGCCCTGTCGTGAAAAGTGATTCCACCCTCTTCGGGGAAGTGAAACCAGAGTTTCCTGCCAGATCACCTTTATCCCTTCTTGCGGCTCTGTTGCCCTACCAATGGGTATCAGTTCCCCTCCGGCGAAGTTGACAGACCTGCTAGCTCCCTCCCATCGGTCCGGAGTCACGGTGGCAACAAGTTCGTATTCTTCTCCACCGTGGAAGACTAGGCCCGTAAGGGGCAAACGGTTTCTCTGCGCAAAATCCCGGGCCAGCTCGTCAACTGGAGGAGAGGTTATGCGGAAGCCCACGTGGCTTAGAGCTGACAGTTCGTGCAAAGAGATCGCCAGGCCATCGCTGGAATCGATGCAGGCAGTGGCCGCACCGCTCCTTGCCAGCGCCAGCCCCTCTTGAAGCCTCGCTCTGGGCTCTAGAACTGCTTGAGTAAGCTTTGGCTTCAACGGATCGTCCATCTTCTCCAGCAGAACCCTTAGCCCCGCAGCAGCTCTTCCGAATCTCCCGGTTACGGCCAGTATGTCTCCGGGCTTCGCCCCTCTTCTCGAGAGGGGCTTATCGCTCTGTCCGAGTCCCACGCAATTTACAACGATGTCTCTGCAGGCATTTGTGTCTCCCCCAGCTATCCTTCCACCATAGAATCGTGAAGCTTCCTCCAACCCCTCCCACAGCTGCTTGAAATCCTCCAGGGGTATCTCGCCGGGCAGACCCAAAGATATCAGAAAGAACTTGGGTGTAGCTCCCTTGGATGCAAGATCGCTCACATTCATTGTGACCGCCTTCCTGCCGGCCTGTTTCATACTCATAGCAGGAGGTATGTCGGTGGAGGCAACCAGCATGTCCACCGTGGCGACGAGTGTTCCTTGGAAGTCGAAGGCCACGGCGTCGTCGCCCGTACCCAGAACCAGCCCCTCAGGAATTCCTATTCTTGAGAGGATGTACTCAACCAGCTTCTTTTCCCCTACGTCGGATAGCTTCAAGGTGATCAATCCCTCGCAATCCGGGCGAGGAACAACTTCAACGTGGCCCAGGCGAAGCCGCCAATCTCTCGCGAACTGAGCTTAGATCTGCCTTGCCTTCTGTCTATGAAGGTGAAAGGAACCTCCACAACTTTGAGGCCCGACCTCTTGACCTTGAAGATCATCTCAACCTGGAAGGAGTAGCCATCCTGACTCGAAGCCAAGTCGATCCGTCTAAGAGCCGAAGCTCTGAACATCCTGTAGCCTGACGTTGAATCCTTGACTCCGACGTCTGCCATCGTGCGAGCTAGGAGATTGGCTCCCCAGCTGGTCACTCTTCTCCTCCAAGGCCAACCTTCCGTCCTACCTCCTGAGATCTTCCTTGAGCCCACAACGACGTCAGCTCCTGTTTCCTCCAGCTTCTTTATCATTTCTGGAATCAGATCTGGGGGATGAGACCCATCGGCGTCCATTTGGCTGATATAGTCCACATTCCATGTCTTGAGAACATGGTTGAAGCCGTCACGGTAGGCTGACCCGATACCCATTTTTCCGGGGCGAAGCAGGAGGTGAATGTAGGGCTTCTCTCTTTCTGATCTGCGGATGAAGTCTGCGGTTCCGTCCGGGCTGTTGTCGTCCACGATCAATATGTTGCCGTCGATGTGAGCGGAGGAGAAAACATTCTCCAGCTTCGGTATGAGGCTCTTCAGGTTGTCCAGCTCAGAATAGGTTGGAATCACGACAAACAGCGTCGGCAAGAATCTCGGCACCTTGTGCGACAAAGCCGGCTGCCGAAATAAGTGTTTGCAGCCACGGCTTCTCGCACAAGCCGAGCGCGCGATGAGCGCTCTTCGCGTTGTCATCTCTGCTCCGCAAAGAAATAAATCCTCGTCGCGCGCGCAACCAACAGGCCTCGGTAGCTAAGCCTGGCATAGCAGCAGACACAATCTGGGGCTGATCCTCGTACGCCACACCCGAGATAGCTGCGGGTCGCGGGTTCAAATCCCGCCCGAGGCTCCAGCTATGGCCTCTCACGACTCGTTTGATCTCTGTCGCTGGAGCCGCCTTCCAACATTGAGGAAGAAGATGATTGTGCCAACCCCGACCAACACGGAAGAAGCAAAGAATGTGTTGGTGTAGGCCGTGTGCCGCGGAACGCCTAGGATCTCTGTTTGGGCATCCGCCAGGGGCCCGCCTATTAGGAACCCTGCTGGCCCCCAACTCAGGGCCATCACTGCATTGTATCGACTGAACAGGCGTCCCCTCCGATCGGCAGGAATGATGTCTCCCGCCAGCGTGAAGCCAACTGTCTGGAGTGTCCAGAATGACGCTCCGTTCAGTCCGTAGACGATTGCCATCGAAACTACTTCGTGCACGACCCCGTAGAGGAGAGGTGTGATAGCTGAGAAAATTAGCCCGCACAAGATGAGTTTGACTCTGCCCAGCCTGTCTGAGAGTTTCCCGGCCACGAGGCTCGCTAACATACCGCCCATCGTCCAGGCGGTGAGAACCAGGCTTACAGCCTCGTCGCTGGCGCTCAGCCCGTCGGGTAGTTGCAGAAAGAGTAAGAAGACCTGGGAGACGCAGGTGACGCCTAAAACAACAACTATCAAAGAAACCAAGAACCATCGGTAAACTTCACTGTTTGAGTCCTGATCGTAGGCGCTCTTGGTCTCTTCATGAATGTTCTCTTGCAGAAACGTCGCGGAGAAATTAGGCTTGATGAATCTAGACGTAAATGACATAAGTGTTCCGCCAGTGAATAGCATCACTGTCACAACGTAGAAGATATTGCCTTGCCTGAAGCCCAGACCTCCTTCGTAGAGGAAGCCAGCCAAGATGATTCCTGTCATCCGGCCGATCGATCCCACGAAGTTCAAGGCACCTACAAGGCTGCCTCTGGTTCTTTGTGTCGTTATGTCTGTCAGCAGGGCTGCCCAGCCGACGTCAGACATAGACCAGAAGAACTCAAGGACGGAGAGGCCGAAGACTATAGAAAGTCCAGCGGCGTAGTTGGTTCCCGCGTCTATAAGAGACCTGTGAATCAAGAAGACCGCTACGTAGAAGAACCCGGCGATGACTTCTCCGAGAACCACAAGCTTGGCTCTTATTCGGTAGCGGTCTGAGATGCGTCCCCAAAGAAGGTTTTGACCCACAGTGGATGCTATCATGTTGAGTGTTCCTAGCGCGGCCGTCGAAGTTACGTTGCCGATCAGGCTGAATAGGTAAATGTACATGAATGAGTAGAAAACCCCTCTTCTTAGAAACGTGAGGAACTGGAACACGCTGAGGCTAGAGAGGACGCCTCTGTTCACTCTAACCCCTGAAGACTTTAAAGCAGAGCTCTGGGGCATGATTCCACCCAGCAGATGTGACACCTCTAAAACGTTTCCCTCGGCGTGACGCGCTCTTCTGATCGATCTAGTGGCGCAGCTATGATCGCTCAGAACTGATCATGCGCCACTAGCTCTATTCGCAAACAAGAATGTTTGATGGACATCAGTCAAGTTTTTGCAAGAGAAAATCTTAAGACGTACTCGTGCGAAAGTCCAAACAGTCTACTTCGCGCCTGTAGCTCAGCTAGGTAGAGCGTCGGACTCTTAATCCGATACGACGGCTCGGTCGCGGAAAGGTCGAGGGTTCAACTCCCTCCAGGCGCGCCACATATCCTCGCTGACCGAAAATAGTTGGTAAAGATTGAAATGGAAACAGCATTCACATCTGTAGCTGAGATCAACACCTATGTTTGAGGTTAGAAGCCATCTTGCCGGCTTCACTTCCGGAGGGATTGGGGTCAAGGTTGAGGACGCCTGCTGTTCAGGTCCATAAGTATTCCTGTCAGAATGCGATTGATAAGCTCAGGCGCGCAGGTCTGCTCGACCTCGGCCACCGTACAGCGTCTGTAGGAGACTATGTCCTGATTCCCGTGATTGACGGTGCGAGCAAGGAGGAGTTTCAAAGCGTGTTGTCAGGCATCGGGATGCGTCTCACAGAGGCGGAGCTGAGGCCCAGGGAGAGGAGACATGGAAGTCTGAAGGACTTGCTGAGCCAGAACATCGACTCTTCTCTTCTGGCTCTGGTGCCAAGGTCCTATGACGTAATAGGAGGCGTCGCCGTGGTTCAGCCTAGAGAAGAGCTGAAGCCGTATGTGAAGGAGATCGCGGAATCTATCAAAAGGCTGAACAGAAATGTTGAGACGGTGCTCGTCAAGAAAGGGCCGATCTCGACGAGGTACAGGGTTGGAAAGTTCGAGGTGGCCGCTGGTTCTGGGAACACAGTGACGAGGTACAGGGAGAATGGATGCATTTTTGAGCTGGATGTGAGGCGAGTCTTCTTCTCGCCGAGGCTCTCGGGTGAAAGGCTGAGGGTTGCTCGTCAGGTGCGGAGCGGAGAGACTGTGGCAGACGTGTTTGCCGGTGTGGGGCCCTACTCAATCCTGATAGCGAAGATGGGGAAAGCCAAGTGTGTCCATGCCTCTGACCTAAACCCTGAAGCATTTCGCTATCTGAAGAGGAACGTGGCCTTGAACAAGGTAGACGACTCAGTACATCAATACTTGGGGGACGCCCGCCAGGTCTTCTCCTCAAGACCCGGTTCTATGGACAGAGTGGTTATGAACCTTCCTCACGGCGCGATCGATTATCTGGATGTGGCACTCGCTTTGCTTAGGAGGGATGGAATCGTTCATTTCTATGGTTTCGGCCGTGGGGAGGAAGCGGTTGAAGAGGTGTCGAGGGCTTTCGAGACTCGATGTAGAGAGTTGAAGAGGAGGGTTTGGATCCTTCGCTCGAAGAAGTTGAGGGAGGTGGCGCCTCGAACTTGGAACGTGTCGGTCGACGCGGTTGCTGAGTAGATCTCTAGGGCTTTGAGCCGTATCGACCTCTGAGTGGGACGAAGGCTACGGGCATGAGCGCAGAGTGGACTTCTCTTCCCTTCTTCTTCTCAACTAGGTAGAGCTCCTGCATGAAGAATCCTTTCTCCAAAGGAATGAGAAGTCGTCCACCATCCTTGAGTTGCTCAATGAGGGGTGAGGGAACCATGGGGGCGGCGGCGGTTACGACGACCTTGTCGTAGGGTTGCTTCTCCGGGTAACCCAACGACCCGTCACCATAGACGACGGTCACTACGTCTGAGTAGCCCGTTCTTTCTAGGTTCCCCGTGGAGAAAGAAACGAGTTTCTGAACGACCTCCACGCTGTAGACGTGCCCCGGCTGACTTGAGATCGAAGGAGCCACTATCTCCGCCAGCAACGCCGCTTGGTATCCCGATCCGGTGCCAATCTCCAAGACCTTCTGACCTTCCTTCAATTCCATGTACTCGCACAGTATGGCACACATGTGAGGGGCGCTCATAGTTTGGGCGTAACCTATCGGCAGAGGGGTGTCCAAGTAGGCTTCGTCTCTAAAAGACGGCGGCAGGAACATCTCACGAGGTACCTTTAGCATGGCGCGCTCCACTGCCTCAGACCGGATTATGCCTTCCCTCTTCAGGCTGTCGACCAGTCGCCTCCTCGATTCTGAGTAGCTTTGCTGCTCCTTCAACCATCCGGTCATCTCGCGAAGGTAATATAACATTATGCCGTTCGTACAAAAAAGGGTTTGGCATTTGGGTGTCAAGATCAGGAACATAATTCCTGAGCGGGCAGTGACGACGGTGGAACTAGGTGATCTTGCAGGGAGAACCGTCGCTGTCGACGCGTACAACATCCTCTACCAGTTTCTATCCATCATAAGAGGCCCTATGGGCAAACCTCTCATGGACTCCCGGCAAAGAGTGACGAGCCACTTGAGCGGGCTTTTCTTCAGGACGCTGAATTTCTTGGAGGCAGGCATCAAACCAGTCTTCGTGTTCGATGGAAAGCCTCCGGAGCTCAAGAAGAGGACCGTCGAGAGGAGAACCAAGACCAGGGAGGAGGCTCAGGTGCTCTACGAACGAGCGTTGGAGAGAGGTGAGGTGGAAGAAGCTCGCAAGCAGGCTATGAAGGCAGTGACGCTCACGAGACCCCTGGTTGATTCCGCCAAGGACCTGTTGGCATACATGGGCGCCCCGGCGATCCAAGCACCATCGGAGGGGGAAGCACAGGCAGCCTTCATGGTGGCTACGGGGGATGCCTTCGCCTCATCTTCCCAAGATATGGATTCCTTGCTCTTCGGTTCAGCCCGGCTAGTCCGCAATCTCTCTATTGTGGGAAGAAGACGATTGCCCGGGAGGAAAGCCTACGTGGAGGTGAAGCCTGAAATTATTGAACTTGGGAAGACGCTGAGTGCTCTAGGAATCACGCGGGAGCAGCTCATAGATCTGGGGATTCTTGTGGGGACAGACTACTGTGAGGGTGTAAGGGGAGTGGGGCCGAAGACTGCGTTGAAACTGATCAAGGACTATGGGTCAGGGGAGGGTGTTCTTGAGAAGAAGGGGGTCACACTGGAGCTAGAGATCTCCAGGATAAGGGAGGCGTTTCTCAAGCCTAAAGTCTTCACGGAATACATTACCTCTTGGAGGCAGCCTGACTATGAAGGAATCAAGATGTTTCTTTGCGACGAACACGACTTCTCCCATCAACGGGTGAACAAGGGTCTTCAAAGGATGCGAGAGGCGTTGTCTAGGGAGAAGGGAAAAACAAGCCTCGACTTCTGGCTTGGCGCATGAATGTGGGTCAGTTTGGGCGAGGCTTCTCCGAGGCCGTGGGTTCCACTACCTCAATCATCCTTTGGTTCTTGCCCAGCTTTGTAACTCTAATCTTGCCATTTATTTCTAGCTTGATGAGTGCAGCGTTCATCTCGTTGGCGGTCACCTCTATGCCTCTGTTCTTCAGTTCTTCTATGAGGTTTGACTGCAACGTTTTTCCTCCCACCTTCCCAGACAGCTCTAGGACAATAATGTGGAGAGGAGTTGCGAATGACATAACGGATTCCTCAGCTGATCATTGTGAGGGGTTTCTCGGAGGATCTGAGGGTCTCTCCGACTCTCTCGTACTGTCTAATCATGCTTGGTGTTATGCTTGGCTTAACCTTCTTCAGGGCTTCATCGAAGTCTTGGCTAGTGACACGCTCTGTTTTGATGTCTCGGCGCATAGCCATAATCGCAGCTTCTCTGCAGAGGAGCTCTAGGTCCGCGCCAGAATACCCCTCCGTCTCAGCGGTTATTTTCTCCAGCGACACGTCCTCAGCGAGGGGCATGTTCTTAGCGTATATTCCGAGGATCTCGGTTCTGGCCCTCATGTCAGGGGGTCTGACGTAGATCAGCCTATCCAACCTCCCCGGCCTAAGCATCGATGGATCCATCAGGTCTGGCCTGTTCGTGGCTCCAGCCACGACGACGTCCGTCAATTCTTCGACTCCATCTATCTCCAACATCAGTTGGCTGAGAACCTTGTGGGAGACACCCGAGCTATCATTGATTAGGTCTTTCCTGGGCACTAGGGCGTCTATCTCATCGAAGAACACTACTGCGGGTGAGGCGAGCCGTGCTTTCCTGAATATCTCCCTTATCGCTTTTTCCGATTCTCCGACCCACTTGCTAAATATCTCTGGGCCCTTGACCGAAATGAAGTTCGCTTCGCTCTCGGTGGCAATAGCCTTGGCCAATAGCGTTTTTCCGCATCCCGGTGGACCGTAGAGCAGAATGCCTCGAGGCGGCTTGACTCCCATCTCGGAGAACCTCTCAGAATACTTCAGAGGCCACTCAACAGCCTCAATCAACTCTTGGCTGACTTCCTCCAATCCGCCTATATCGGTCCAATGCACCATCGGTGTTTCTATTTCAACCTCTCTCATGGCGGTGGGAGTGATCTCCTTGAAGGCATCCATAAAGTTCTTCATTTCAACCTGAAGGTTGCTCGTAATCTCGGGGGGAATCTTCTCTTCAGACAAATCTATGTTCGGGAGAACTCCTCGAATAGCCTTCATGGCTGCTTCACGACAGAGCGCTGAAAGGTCGGCGCCGGTGTATCCACGGGTTATCTCTGCCAGTTTCTCTAGATCAACATTCTCGGCGAGAGGCATGCCTCGGACGTGGATCTGAAGTATCTCGTGACGACCCTTTCTGTCGGGGACGCCTAATTCTATCTCTCGATCAAACCTTCCGGGCCTCCTGAGCGCGGGGTCTACGGCGTTGGGTCTGTTGGTTGCTCCGATCACTATGACTGCGCCGCGTTCCTCCAAGCCGTCCATCAGGGCGAGAAGCTGGGCGACAACTCGCTTCTCGACCTCGCCGGTCACCTCGCTTCTCTTTGGCGCAATGGCGTCGATCTCGTCGATGAATATGACACTGGGAGCCTCGTTCTCCGCCTTGGCAAACACCTCTCTGAGCCTAGCCTCGGTCTCGCCATAGTACTTGTTCATGATCTCTGGTCCGTTGATCAGGGTGAAGTTGGCATCAGCTTCCGAGGAAACGGCCTTAGCCAAAAGGGTCTTGCCGCAGCCGGGGGGCCCGTAGAGCATTACTCCCTTGGGCGGATCGATTCCCATCTTCTGAAAGAGCTCTGGGAATCTGAGTGGGAGTTCAATCATTTCTCTTATTCTTTGAATCTCGTTCTCAAGACTACCTATGTCTTCGTAAGTCACTGAGCTCCTGATCGCCTTGGTCTGAACGGATTTTCCCTGAATGACTATCTTGGTTCGCGGCGTTATCCTTACTATGCCCGCGGGCCTCGTCTGTGCTACGACGAACGAGAACAGGTTTCCGAAGAAGTGAACGGGAACAACGTTCCTGGCTACCACGGGGAAATCGATCAGCCTACTCTTGATCAGTCTAACGAAGTTTTCGTCGGGCTCCATCCTGGAGTTGAAGGGAGCAAGCTTGACTTGGAGCGACTCTTTTGCCTGCGCCTTACGCACTATCACGTAGTCGCTAAGAGAAACTCCTGCGTTGTTCCTCGTGTAGCCGTCTATACGTACGATGTCCTTCTCTCTGTCCTCTGCGTAACCCAGCCACAGTGTGGCTGCGGCCAGCTTCCTTCCTCTGATCTCTATCAGGTCACCCGTCAGTAACCCTATTGAGGCTCCCATCTCTTTGTCTATCCTTGCGATTCCGTAGCCAGCGTCCCTCTGCTTGGCCTCCGCGACCTTGAGTCTGATCTCCTTTCCGCCGCGCATTGTCTCTAGGCCTCAGAAATCTCAGCGTACATCGGCGGCCATCCTTTATATAAACTTGAAAGAGGTTCTAGATCCTTTGAACATTGAGTATTGTGATTTCGTCCACTTCCTTCAAGCCCTTCAAGTATTCCTCGAGTTTTGAGGAGTAGCCTTCGGCGTCGGGCATTGAGATACCGACAAGCAGGACCTTCATTCCAAATGCGAGGGGCTCGGTTTCCTTGCCGTGAAGCTTGAATCCCTCAGGGAGACCTCTCTCCACTTTGTCGGCCAGAGAGTCAAGATCAACCTCTGGGTCTGATGGAAAGATCTTGACTGTTGCAAGCACACGAGCCATCTCACGGTCCCTCGAAACCACAACTGGGGCAGACGTAGGGACGCGCCAAGGCTCTGCATTTGGCACACCGCCAAATTGTGACTTTGCCGCAGTTTGGGCAGGGAAAGTTCACCCCGTTCTCACCGGGGACTATTGGCCTGTGGCATCTGTTGCATTGAGGGAGCGAAACTGAGAGACGTTCGCTCATGGCTTCGATCTCCGACTGGGCTTCCGGAAGAAAGGCTTGATATATCTCTTTCATTTTCGCTCGCTTGGTCCTCAGAACAGGACATCAGAGACTAAGCTTGAAATGGCTCGAAGCAGTCGTCGAGAGAGCCCTGTGTATCTCGTCAACCTCACTAGACTCTCTCGCTGGAAATCCATGTCGCCTGTCTTGGATAACACGGAATCGATGCCTGAGTCTGAGATGCTCTTGAAGAGCGCATTGATGACACGTGGCGGCACATGATTGAGCACGGTCCTCAGAACCGCGATGGTCGATAGTTCCCTACTGACGTTCTCCTTCAACCAACGATCGTACTCTCCACCCACGATCTTTTCGAGAGACTCGTCGGAACAGGCTCTTGCCACCATGAATCCCGCCCGTGACGCGCTGATACAGCCAAAGATTACTCCTCCACCAGTCGTTGCTTTGACCTGGCCTGCTGCGTCGCCCATAACAAGTGTCCTAGAATTGGAGGCACTCTTTGCCGGTCTCGACGTGTATACCGCGCCTCCCGTGATGCCGACAACCTTGGCCGCAGGAAATTCGGAGCTGAGTAACTTTCTGATAGCAGTAAGGGGGTCTCTGCGCGTTGCCAGACCTAGCTTCCCCGTCTCTTCATCAACGGGAACAAGATAAGCGAAGAACCCTTGAATATATTTCGGAAAGAAAAGGTAAACGAAGTCTCTGTCTCGGTTATGATTGGTCACCAAAGCCTGGACGGCTGGAAGCCATCCATGGGGACTGGTGTTCAACCCCAAGCTGCGCGCTATCCTCGCTCCTCTACCTTCAGCATCAAGCGCGAAGCGCGAGTGAATGAGCTCCCCATTGTCTAGCCGTGTCACAACACCTTTGGTTTTGTTCAAGACATTTGTGACTCTTTCTCCCAAACGCAGGTCAGCACACTCACAGGCTCTCCGAGCCAGGTGCTGATCGAAACTCTTTCTACTAACTACGGCTGCGACAGGCCTCCCGGCGTCAACGGTGAAAGAGCTACCACTAGGAGAGAAGAACACCGCGCCGCGCACAGTGTTCTGGGTGAAACGATGCTCCAAGGGCAGTGAAAGCTTGCTGAGCCCGGAAAGGCTGAGCAAGCCTGCACATCGCTCGGGCACACCGATACTGGAGTGTTCCTCCAGTATCAGAACGCTGCATCCTCTTCGACCGGTTTCCCAGGCCGCAGTCAATCCCGCGGGCCCGCCCCCGCACACAATAACGTCATAGTCAGCCATGATGAAGACGCTCGGGAAACAGAGATAGTCGGCGTCGGCGCATATGTATGTTTCTTCAACCGATGCTCCGCTGCACAACACGAAAAGAAGTTAAGCCCCTGTGGATTTGGATCAAGTGCGATCGATCGCGAAGTGTCTGACTTGAAGGCGCGAGCCCATGTGTATATCGCCGGCTGGGTTCAAGGCGTGTTCTTCCGATGGAATACGAAAAAGCTGGCGAATAAACTAGGCTTGAATGGATGGGCAAGAAACCTGGCCGACGGTAGGGTGGAAGCTGTCTTCGAGGGTGACAAGATCGGCGTCGAGCAGATCATACAGTGGTGCAGGACGGGGCCGCCCGGTGCTTCCGTTTCGAAGGTCGAGGTGGATTGGGAGCACCCCAGAGACGAGTTCAAGGGGTTCAGGATAGTCCATTGAGTCTCAATCCATTTCGACTGGATCCTAGACAAACTGATTCGATCGATCGAATGGTTTGTGCCCCCTCAGCAGAGTTGACGGAAGACTTCTCTTCCATCTTACTCGGAAGGTATTCCCCGGGAGCAGTGGAAGTTTTCACGAGCGAACCTTTTCAAAACCTTTTATCACAGCTCACGCAGAACACCTTCCCGATCGATCAGCTTGCAGTGGAATGTACATGTCTAAGGCTCAGAAGAGAGGTGTTGCCAGGAAGAAGGTGCGGCGGAGACGGACCAAGACCGCTGTCCTCGCAGGTATCAAAGCCAAGAAGAAAGCTAAGGCTCCTCCCGAAGAACCCCATGTAGAGAAAGCGAGCTACGTCCTGCTGAACTACACTGCCAAGGTTAAAGAGACAGGCGACGTCATCGAGACAACCTACGAACAGCAGGCTAGACAGGCGGGGATCTACAAGGCTGGAGTAGCCTACGAACCCAAATTGGTTGTGCCAGGCGAGGGATGGCTTCTCAGGGCCGTAGAAGAGGGCTTGCTGGGGGCGAAGGAATCCGAAACCAGGGTTATAGAGGTGCCTCCGGATAAGGCATTCGGGCCGCGGGATCCATCGAAGATTAGAATCATGCCTCTCAGGAAGTTTACGAGAAAGGACGTTACACCAGTGGTGGGTGGTGTCGTGACACTCGACGACAAGCAGGGGGTGGTGAGGTCTGTGGGGTCTGGCAGAGTGCAAGTGGATTTCAATCCTCCCCTCGCTGGAAAGATCTTGGCATACGAGTGTACGGTTGAGAAGATCATACTTGATGAGGGTGAGAAACTGAGAGCCCTCGTTCATGATCGCATACCGGAGGTGGATATTTCCAAGTTTTCGCTTGTTAGGAAGGGATCTGACCTAACTCTAGACCTTCCTAAGGAGAGTTATCTGCTACCCAACTTACAGCTTGCCAAAAGAATAATTGCGAAGCGGATAGAAGATCATTTCTCGGATATTGACACAGTCATCTTTCTCGAGAAGCACGTAAGGGAACGTGCTCCAGAGAAGCCTTGACAAGAGGTATTCCATCAGGGCACTCTATGGTTTCCAGTAGCTGTACAACCTTCCAACGATTCCCACCTTCGGCCCCCTCGGGGACACAGAACCAATAATTTTCGCAGAACCTTCTCTCACATTGGTTTGGAGTGATCTGTAAGATGGTGCCTTCAAAGCATCTTTCTTTCGGTATCGCCAGGTCGAGGCGAGATGGCTTAGCCTCGACGACTTGGTATTTTGTACCTTGATGAGGACATGTGAAGCTCCTCTTTCTCAGCCTCACGATCTCGTACTCCCTGCCTTTGAATAGGGAAGAGACACACCCAGATCTGAATTCACATGATCCGCATGTCGGAAAAGTGTCTGAGAAGAGAAAGCGAGTTCCTTCTTTAGCCCAACAAGCCGGCACCATCGCTATTACTTTCTTCTTCTCTTTCTTCACTGGGGCTTCCACTTCTCCTTAGAGCACACCGGCTTTCTCAGCCGCTTCCTCGGCGCTCCTCTTATCCAATTTCAGTTCAGACAGTATCGTGTATCTCTGAGGCCTTATCCGCGGTGCCATAAGCATCGCTTCAATGAACGTCTCTTTGTCGACCCCGAGTCGATGTACGTCCGTTGGAGCACCTATCTCGCTGAGAGCCCTGTGTACTCTCTTCCAGTTCGCTTTGTGAAGGAGGGCCATGACTATAGTGGCGACGCCACAGCACTCTCCATGAAGTGGAGGATTCTCAACCAGTCTTCCCAAAGCGTGACTTATCAAGTGCTCCGATCCGCTGCATGGTCTGCTGGTACCTTCGATTGACATTGCTACCCCGCTGCTGATTAAGGCTTCGACGACGGTTCTCAGGCTGTCAGGATTGCCCGCTCCAATGCTCCTCGATCTCCGCATCGCGATCTCCGCGCTTAGTTGAGCAAGGCTGGCAGCATATTCCCCGAAGTGTTCCCCGGTTCTCTGGTGACCGAGCCTCCAATCCCTCACGGATGTATACTTAGATATCAGATCACCGCATCCACTGGCGGTGTACCTGAAGGGAGCCTTCTCGATAACTTCCATGTCGGCCACAACGGCAAACGGAGGCCGCAGGACGGCCGAGAAAGCTGTACCATACCCCTTGACGGAGGCCATTTGACTTGCAATTCCATCGTGAGAAGCAGTGGTTGGAACGCTTACGAATTTAATGCAGCTCTTGTCTGAAGCCATCTTGGCAACGTCCAGAACCCTGCCCCCGCCAACTCCAACGATGGCTCCACAGACGTCACGGTCGACCTTATTCTCCAGTTCCTGGACATCACTGACACGTGCGTGTTCCACGTAGTGGCATTCAACCTCTATTCCTCGCTGCTCAAGAGAATTGCCTATGGAGGAGCCGATCAGCTGGTACGGGGTCTTGCTAGTGGCCAACACTACATTTTTTTCGAAGCAGGCTCGCGACACCACTTCAGCCACCGTTTCTCTCAGGCCTCTTCCAATCACTATCGTGTCTGGCAGCCTCATCTCATGGGCAGACATTGAAGGTGGCTCCTATGCGTCTCCAGTGAACGGTATGTAAGCTTGTATTTTACGGTTAGACTGCTAGCTTTCGAGGGGTGCATACTTGACCCCCGGCGAATGGTTTATATCGGAGTGCGCGGCGACTTGTCGCGGCGTCTTGCCATTTTGGGCAGCCAAAGTTCAGGACTTCGAGGCTTGGGACCTTGGATAGACCTCTAGAAGTTGCTCAGGATTGGCTGAACCAGTAAATCCTGTGGCTGGTTCTCAAGACGTTTTGGAGCAAGTGTAGCCGAATGTTTCCAAGAGGTGGCGACGAGAGGATCGTCGCTAAGAGTGGAACAACCACAGTAGGTCTTGCAACGAATAGTGGAGTAGTCTTCGCCACAGACACTCGAGTCACATCTGGCCTCTACATAGCCCACAGGAAAGGAAAGAAATTGTTCCCTCTGGTGGATCACATGGCTATCACCATAGCTGGCCGGGTAGCCGATGCACAGTCAATGATCGATCTACTGAGAGCGAACATCAACTACTATCAACTGGCCAACAACACCATTATGAATGTCGGGGCGGCTTCGCGGCTCGCCGCAAATGTCTTCTTTGCGAATCGACCATACCCGCTGGTGGCGCAGGTTATCATAGGAGGAGTGGATCCTTCGGGTCCACGTCTATTCAACATAGACTACACTGGAACACTGACTGAGGAGAAGATCATCTCTACAGGTTCAGGTTCACCTGTGGCCTATGGGACCATCGAGTCGGAATACCATGAGGGCTTGGAGGTGACGGAAGCTATTTCTCTGGCTGGCAAGGCGGTTGCGATTGCCATTAGGAGGAACGCTGGCACGGGAGATAACATAGATATCGCTGTCATAGATAGAAGCATGAAATACAGAGAACTGACTCTGGAGGAGAAGAAGAAGCACCTACAGAATTTCTTCGCTCCCTTGATGTAATCATCGGGGAAAACA
Source organism: Nitrososphaeria archaeon (assembly GCA_041862235.1). Classification (GTDB taxonomy): domain Archaea; phylum Thermoproteota; class Nitrososphaeria_A; order Caldarchaeales; family JAVZCJ01; genus JBGVSY01. Next base: position 15,052 of record JBGVSY010000101.1, read on the forward strand.
GTTGCTCACAAGCGACCAGATGAGGAACGAGGTCATCAAGTACTTCCTAACGAGCGCGCCTAGAGACGCTGCCGTCACTAGGATCGAGTATGAAGGAACCAAACTAGCCATCTACACCAAAAACCCAGATCTATTCTTGGAGCAGAACCAGATAACCCGAGATTTAGTTAGCCTGATCAAGAAGAGGGTCGTGATTCGCTCAGATCCTTCGATAAGGCTAGCTCCGGACGAGGCGGAGAAGAAGATTAGGGAAATGCTTCCGCCAGAGCTGAGTACACACATCTATTTCGATGAAACCCTGGGTGAGGTGATAGTCGAGGCCGATAGGCCCGAGGATGTGGGCCTCCAAGGGCGAGCCATCAGTCAGCAGATTGCAAAGGCCACGCGGTGGAAGCCCAGGATACTCAGGGCACCTGCCATGGAGTCACGATACATACAGACGGTTAGACAGTTCCTCTACGGCTCGCCAGGAGACAGAGCGAACATACTCAGGGATGTCGGCGAACGGATCTTTCGCACCCCAGTCCTAGAAGTGGGAGACGTAAGAATAACGGTCTTGGGTGGAGGGCAGCAGGTTGGAAGATCCGCTTTTCTCTTGGAGACCAGCGAAAGCAGAGTTCTCATAGACTGCGGTATATCGCCGGGGGGAAGGTCTAGTCTAAACCAGTTTCCGAGGATAGACGCACGGATCATCGAGACGCTCAATCTCGATGCTGTAACGATTTCCCACGCTCATCTGGATCACTGCGGCTTTCTGCCCTACCTCTACAAGTACGACTACAAGGGCCCGGTCTTCTGCCTCGAACCAACGGCTACGCTGATGACAATGTTGCAGCTGGACTACATAGATGTCATGGGAAAGGAGGGGGCTTTTGCTCCCTACGGCGGCGAACAGGTTCGCTCAACTCTTCTTCACACCATTCCTATGAAGTACGGAACGGTCACCAACATCACACCTGACATCAGACTCACGGTCTACAACGCAGGACACATACTGGGCTCAGCGATCTTTCATCTACACGTCGGAGAAGGTCATCACAACATAGTTTACACAGGAGACTTCAAGTTTGAGAAGACAAGGCTTCTCGACTCTTCTGCTTCGAGGTTCCACAGAGTGGAGACCTTGATTATGGAAAGCACCTATGGAGCTACTCCCATAGCTTTCACCAGGAGAGAGACGGAGGCGCTTTTTTCGAACTACGTAAAGAAAGCTATAGAAAGAGGGGGCAAGGTGCTTATACCCGTCCCCGCCATAGGCAGAGCGCAGGAGATACTTCTAGTTCTTGAGGCGCTGCTCTCTGGGAAGATGATACCAGAGGTCCCAGTGTTTATTGACGGTCTCGTGAACGAAGCGACAGCCATCCACACCGCTTACCCACAATACCTTACAGCGGAGCTTGAGAAGGCGTTTGAGGAGCATTCAAACCCGTTTGCTTCCGACTACTTCACACCCATAAGGACTCCGTCTCAAAGAGAAGAGGCAAAGGCGATCAAGGGGCCGTCGATCATAATGTCCACTTCAGGAATGCTTGAGGGAGGACCGGTGTTGGGGTATTTCCACGAAATGGCTGAAGATGAGAACAACCTGCTTGCCTTCGTGAGCTACCAAGTGGAAGGCACCCTGGGAAGAAAGCTTCTCAAGGGTATAAAAGATGTCAGCCTGACCGACGAGAACGGCAGGGCCAAGATTGTCCAGACAAGAATGGAAGTTGAGAAGGTCGACGGCTTCTCGGGACACTCGAGCAGACAGCAGTTGATCAACTACTTAAGGAGAGTGGTTCCGAAGCCCAGAAACGTCATAGTGTGCCACGGGGAGCCACAGGCTGCAGAGAGCCTGGCTAGAGTTGCAGCTCGGATACTCCCGGCAAAGATCTATGTACCAAGGAACCTAGACACTATGGCCTTGAGCTGAATTAATCGCGCTCTCCACCCCTGAGTGTCATCGTCTATAAGACGACTAAAGCAGCTATGCCATCCTTCCCACGATTGAGGCAACCGTGTTCCAGACCTTGTCACCGACGTAGTGTAAGTTCTTGGCTACCTTTCCCCTTTCTGCCGCCTTGATGCGCTCGGAGTCCTCATGAGCCTCAGCCACTGCCAGGATCTTGTGGTAAGTCTGATCCTTCACCGAGACGAGGCTACCTTTCTTGAATGATCCCTCCAAGACAACAACTCCAGGCCTCATGACATCGGCTCCATTGCTCACATGTGGTACGGCGCCCTTGTTAACGACGAGGGAAGGCAAAGAAATGTCTATGCCCGGGTTGAAGCTCTGGTACAAGACTGGCACAAGGCGGTTTTTAGTCAATACTAGAAGCCTTTCCTCACCTATTCGATAGAATTTCCAGTCGTCTTCTTCGATCTCCCATACTCCCTTCTTCCCTGGTATCTCGGCGACGTTCTGCACCCCGTATATCTCGCGCAAGTCCTCTCGCCGGGATTCCAAGAACTTCCTCCGCTCACTTCTGCTCATCTTCTTTTGACGCAATCCGAACGTGCCTCTGTGAGAGATTCCGGTCTGATGACCAAGGAGATACGTTTAATACTTACGTTCGCGGGATGGGAACAGCCGCGGTGACCAAAGTTGTCGAATGACATTTCACTTAAGGTCCTCTCGAAGAGCCTCAACGAGATTGTACTGGTGAAACTGAGAAACGGGAAGACGCTGCGGGGAGCTCTGAAAGGCTATGACCAGCACATGAACCTTCTCCTAGAAGATGCTGAGGAGCTCGCAGGCGAAAAGAAGCCATTCAAGCTTGGCTCCCTGGTGTTGAGGGGCGACAATGTGATTATGGTGTCCCCCCACATAGCCGGTGAGTAACTTGGTAAAGGGCACGGCATCCTTCGGGAAGAAGAACAAACGTCTTCATGTCAGGTGTCGACGCTGCGGAAAGAGTTCATACCACGTTGTGGAGAAGAGATGCTCGTCATGCGGCTTCGGAGAAACAAGGAAAATCCGTAGTTACGACTGGTTGAAGAATTTCTAGCTGTGGGCCGGTAGCTCAGCCTGGAAGTCTCGGAGCGACAACCAGAGGGGCGCTGCGTTGGCATGGATCCCAAAGTCGCAGAGGTCGCGGGTTCGAGTCCCGCCCGGTCCACCAAGTCCATCTGGAGAACAAGGTTAATATCAACTCGATTTGCGGCTCTTTCGGGTGGATAATCCTCTTGATACCTGTTGATGAGAACACACTGATCTCCGCTGTGGAGAAGGTCAGCAAGAGCGTAGTCAACGTGAGCACCGTTCGCCTCGTAAACACGGGGTTCTTCCTCACGGTCCCGGTCAAGGGTGTCGGCTCTGGAATAATAATCGATGAGAATGGGCACATAATAACAAACAACCATGTCGTGGAACGCACCACCAAAGTTGAGATTACCCTCTCCAACGGAAAGATGGTGCCTGGGAGGGTCCTTGGAGCGGATCCGAGTACAGACATCGCAGTGATTGAGGCTAGCACAGAGGATCTTACCCCGGCAGAGCTGGGGGACGCAGACAACCTGAAGGTCGGCCAGGTCGTACTGGCGATCGGGAACCCCTTCGGCCTGGCGGGAGGCCCAACTGTTACCGCTGGAGTTGTCAGTGCTCTGAACAGAACGATACAGTCCGAGAAGGGCGTTCTCGAAGACTTGATTCAGACGGACGCTGCGGTGAACCCGGGCAATAGTGGAGGTCCTCTGGTCGACACGCGGGGAAGGGTGGTCGCCATCACAACGGCTATCATCCCCTTTGCCCATGGCATCGGGTTTGCTGTACCTATCAACACAGCGAAACAGGTAGCGCGGGACCTCATGAAGTACGGAAAAGTAATCCGACCCTGGCTTGGGATAATGGGCATGGACATATCTAAGGATATGGCGTCCCACTACAGGCTGCCGGTGGAGAGCGGCGTGCTAGTCTCAAGGGTTGTAGCACGCAGCCCAGCGGACTATTCCGGCATGGCCCAAGGAGACATAATGGTGGAGATCGACGAAGCCCCTATCAAGAGCATGAAAGAGCTGCGGAAGAAGATACTCGAGAAGAGGCCCGGCGACAAGCTTCGAATGACAGTCCTTCGAGAAAGCCGAAGATATGTCTTGGAGGCCACGTTGGAGACCGGTGCTGGCTAGTCTAACAAACAATAAGAGTGTTAGAGTTCAACAGTTGTACACCTCTGAGTGATGGCGTAAATTTCGAGAGCAGAACCTCGGAAAAAGGGGGTCAGTGATCGAGGAACAACGACAACTCCAGTGATTTTGTCGAAGTCCTGGGGCTCAGTATTTCTTGAGGTTTTTCGCAAAGAAATGTATTTAACTCCATTGCGAGAGCGGATGTCTGTCGTGCAGCGATACTTGGAGAAAACAGGGGTCCATATCGTAGAACAGCCGGAGAACACACTGGCTGCTATTGTTGAAGCGATCAAGAAAGTGGGTCCACGCAACTGCTCCGAGATCGCAAGATTGACCGGGATTCCTACGGAGACGGTTCGCTACAAGATAAAGAACCAGCTCGCTGAAAAGGGCGTAGTTATCTCAGCGGTGCTGAACTCCAACGAGATCGGGATACCTGTGCACCTACTTGACCTAAACTTCTCAAAAGACTTTCGTTCCGCGGCTCCCAGCCTATTGGAGATATTGTCAAAGATCGGATATGTGACATACTACACTCGAGTACTCCCTCAAGGAACATTTCTGGCTAAGTTGCAGATACCTCCGAACGTTCGGGAGGAGTACGACAAGTTCCTGCGTTCACTTGTGAACATCGAGATCCTCAACTCGTATGGGGTTCAACCCCTCGCCTGGGAGAGGTACCTATCGCTTAAGCCCGGGTACTATAACTTCGACAACAAGAGCTGGGTTGTGAATTGGAGTAATGTGTCGGCTTCTAAGGCGTTTCTCCAGCAGGTGGACACCCCTGTGAAGGAGCAGCCAAAGATCGATAGGCCTGATGTATTCATACTGAAGGAGCTGCAGATCGATTGCACGAAGTCGATAACCGACATCGCTAGGAAGCTGCAGATGAATCCTAAGAGCCTCAGATACCACTATGCCCAACATGTCGAAGGAAGACGATTGATTCAGGGCTACTCTGTTAGGTGGACAGGACACTCGAGCCTAACTGAAAGGCGCTGGATTATGGGAGTCTTCGTGAGGGTGAGGGATCCGACAGCAGAAGAGCTATGGACAGCTCAAGCCGCTTTCAACAAGCTTCCCTTCACGTGGTTCGACGCCGTGGCTGAGGATGGAAGCCTCTACCTCGCTGAGATTGTACTACCATCAACCTGCTATCTGGATACAATGAATTTCCTGCACAATGAGTGCATCGCTTTCGGAGAGAAGATTGAGTACCAGCTCGCTGACTACGACTGTTCGTCTTCTTTCACGATACCTTACGAGATGTTTGATGAAACGCAGGGCTGGGCCTTCGACAACAGGGTCGCGCTGGAAAAGCTCTGCACTCTACTCTCTAGCACCCAGACGCCCGTTCAGGCGGAATAGACCGGGCGCTCCGTCAAAGTCTCCATTCTTGATGGATCGATCGAGTATCTTGGCTTCCACTAAGGAAACGAATATCCTCTAGGGCAGCGCGGATATTCGACGGAGATGAGACTGGAGAAGGTAGTGGAAGGGTGTCCGGAGACCATCTTGGTGTACTGGACTGATTGCTACACAAGGACCTTCGACGCATCCCTGGTCAGGTCTGTCCGTGATCGGGGCAGCGACGTGTATGTAGTTCTGGACAGGACGGTTTTTCATCCAAAAGGCGGGGGACAACCCTCCGACCGCGGCGTACTCTCGGGAAGCGAGTGGAGGTTTGAGGTGAAGAAGGCCATGTTCTTCAACCGCAGGGTTATCCACTTCGGCAGGCTGAGCCAAGATGAGGTCATTGAGGGGCCCGTCCTCGGAGAGATAGACTGGAACTGGCGGTACTTGATGATGAAGAGGCACACGGGTGGACATCTTCTGGATCACTGTCTTGCCAAGACAACGGGTGAGAGAGTTGAGACGACTGAGTCTTGGCTGGGTGATCCATGCTACGTGGGATACAAGGGGAAGGCGCCGTCTGAAGATGGGATGAGGCAGGCCGAAGAGCTTGCCAACGACATGATTTTCCGTGGAGGCAGTGTCGCCTTAGAGGAGATCTCGTACGAAGAACTTCTTCTTCGAGCGCCTGACGCTCCCAACATATACCGTCTCCCCCGGCTCGGGTCCGTGAGGACGGTAACCATAGAGGGGTGCTCTCCTATCCCTTGCGGTGGAACACACGTCAAGGATATCGCTGAGATCGGTAGATTGAGTATCAAGGAAGTTGTCCGAGGAGAAACCAGTTTCAACGTCTACTACAACGTGGGCTAGACGGTTCGGTCAGAGATCGTCGATCGACCGAAAAAAATTTTGACGAGAAAGTAACAACCTGTCGTCCGCTGACATGATGTGCTTGATCTAGGTTTGTCGTGGTGGTGTTGTGGTGGGCCGGGAGAGATTTTCTGCGGCGTGACGCCGCTTTCGAACTCTGCCGACCGCGTTTCCGGCGGTTCTCGACCACCGCCACGTCAGGGCGGTATCACTACCAGGCTAGACCACCGGCCCACACGAGACATGTCATTGCACTCGACACCGTGAGATATACTTTGCTCGATCAAGCAATTCGGTGGTTACGTTCTCATCAAGGAAAAAGAAAGGGAAACGATCGATGGACGATCGAAGGCGCAGACGAGTATTTCTACTGTCCTAAATGCTATCGCCTTGTCTACAACGGAAACAAACGAATTTGGGTGCCCATGTGGGACGCGTCCGACGAGTCAATCCGGTGTTCCAACTCGAGTTGGCGCACGACATTTTGGGTGAAGACTAAACTTCCTTGAACGCCCCAAGGTTGGGAGCAATCGATCGTTTGCCCTCGTGGTCCTTTCTTTCCCTATTTTCCTTGTCTTTCAGCCCACTCGAGTACCACCAAGTGGGTAAAGAGTTATCGGCGGCCGATCGTGAAGGCCAATTGATGCCACGGAAAAGAGTCTTGAGACACAAGCTGGGTGGTCGGCGCCGATCGACCAAACGACGCATGAACGTGGTGAGAGTAGAAGAGAAAACCAAGGTGAAGTTTCCCCCGTTTTTGGAATTCGAGATAACCAAGGAAAAGAGGCCCTCAAGAAAGGCTAAAGCCTCAGATCGATCCAAACGCAAGGCCAAGAAACCCAAAGACTAGCCCCCGGGGGTCCCCAATTTCCCATCCTAGGTCCTAGGCTGACCTATCGAACCCTACCCAATACTTCCAGTTCCCTAGGATTGAGTCTCTGTTCCAGCTTTCTCCTCATCTTCTCTACTTCTGCCTTTCTTTGTCTGAGCGTTTTCTCTCTTTCCTCAAGCTCTTCCCTCTTTGCAAGAACCCTCTCATGAGTTAAGATGGTCCTTGCCTCGTCCGCCCACCTCCAGAAGTCCACCGCACAATCAGAACAGACGGGATGGGTCTCCGGCTTTACGGGGGATCTCTGCCGCTCTATTTTGATGAAGAGGCCGTCGCTGGTCCGTCTCCCACATCTGAAACACTTCACGTCTTCTTCACCTTCCTTTGGGCATAGCCGGCTGGGTGCCGTCCGAGTTGGCCCTCGGGGTAACACGTTGATCCAATCAGCGGATCTGACGCCACGTGCCGCGATGCTACCTTATTTCTACTGTTGTTTCCGCCCCTTATAAAGGATGGTCGATCGATCAACTTCACTTTAACGTTTGAGAATGTTCTACATTGATCGATCTTAAGCGTCGGAATATCTACATTTGACGTATTCTACACCTTCCTTGCAGTCAATTCCTCGAAAGAGAATGCATGAATCGACGATCATCGTGTTTCCCGGGATGCCCGCCTTATAAACACATACGGGTTCGCTATTTCTGGGACATTCAACCCAACGCCCCGATCGATATAAAATTGGCCGTCGTCTGGATGATCGAGCGATCCTACAAACGGTTCCCCTCGCCCTTTCTTGTGTCCAAGAATGGGTCTAAGAATGGTCTGCGGGTCGTCGACGATGTACGTCAATCGATAGATCAAAAACACGTTTTATGTTGCAAAGAAAAAGTGGGACAAATTCACTCCGCGGGTTTCAGGTGCTGACGGACCCGCCATCCACGGAGCGCCCGTATACTTTGGCTTCACGGCGGATCGATCGAGATGGATCTTTGGATTGATCTCTAGAACTCGAAGGATTGACCTGATTCGGGCGCCACGGCTTCGAGTGACAACTCCTCCCTTGCCCACCTCACGAGTTCAAGGCAGCTCTCCTCCTCGCCGTGAACAACGAAGACCTTTGTTCCCGGATCAAAACGTCTCAGGAATTCGTGCAGATCCTCGCGGCCACAGTGAGAAGAGAACTTGAACTGCTTCACGGCGGCTTTCACCTTCGTGTCCTTACCCTCCAAGATGTATCGATTCTCGTTCAGGAGAACATCTCCCGGGGTGCCCGGAATCTGAAAGCTAACCAGGAACACAGCGTTCCTGCTGTTGCCAGCGATTCTCCTCATGTAGTACGCAGCGGGCCCACCACTTAGCATCCCCGCCGGCGAAACTATCACGCCAGGGCTCTCAAGCTGACTTTGTCTCTTCCTCCTGCCTACCACCTGTTCGACCCTGTTTGCTGCTCGGGACAGGAGAGAGGGATCCTTGATGAAGTCTGTGTTCTCCAGATACATCCTTAGGATCTTTACAGCCATGCCATCAAGCGCCACGTGATGCTTGAGGTTGTGGGCGGCTAGGATGCACAGAATCTCCTGGGATCTTGCGACAGAGAAGGCTGGAACCAGCACTCGACCTCCATTCATGACGACTCCTTCGATTTCTCGAATGAATTCTTCCTCCAACGTTTTCCTTTGGGGGTTGTCTTCTCTTCCGTATGTTGCTTCTATCACGACAGCGTCCACGTCAGTTGGAGGTTGATCCGCGGAATTCAGCAACCTAGATTCTACTGTCGAGAAGTCCCCTGTGTAGAGCAGTCTCTTATCTCCGTTCACGAGAATCATGGAGCTGCCTGGGATGTGCCCAGCATCAAGGAACTCGATTCCCACGTGATCCTCTTCCAAGGCTTCCCCGTAAGCTACTTCTTCCCTCTCTCTGAACATGTTATGGACCTCGAGATACTCGAAGGGAAGCATATAGCCTGAAAGCTTAATGAAATCTTTCAGCAATATCTCGGAGGTGCTGAAACTAAGCCTGGTGGACATCACCCTAGCCTTTTCGTACAAGAAAAAGAGGGGGATGGCTCCCGAGTGATCGAGATGTGCATGTGAAAGCAGCGTCAGGTCGACGGCCTTCGCGGGAACATAAGCAGGGAAAGATGGCTCCCCACCCAACTTGACCCCATAATCCAAGAGGGCCCTCTTGCCCATCGTTTCAGCCAGGATCGCAGACCTTCCAACCTCTCTCGTTGCTCCGAGAAAAGTGAGTTTCAAACTTGGTTCACCTCACTTCCAGATTCTGAAGACTCGATCGAGATCGACGGCATTTGTGGGTTCACTTCTTTCTCACGTCTGCTGAGAAGCGCCGAGAGGAAGCCTTTCGGACAGAGACGCTGACGCCCCGGAGTTTTTTCCTAACGGCCGATGCGCAGACTTCTGCAAGCGCTCTCCAAGATTCATCGTCAGGCCACAGGAATATAACCCTTGAGTAGTTCTTGTGGACATTCAGATAGTCTAGAACCACGACGACGACTCTGTCAAGGCAATCCGCGGTGTCCAGAGCTGACTGGGATTGCAGCAGAGGAAACACTCCGACAAGCTCTCCGGGAACAAGGGCGAAGGGAGGGCCGTAGTAGCAGACATGTGTGGATTTCTTCTTAACCAGCGCGTCGATTCGGGAGCTGAATTTAATCCTCTGCGCTTCTGGATCCCGCCAGATACTAGGTAGTAGCAGAAGGAGGGTTTTGCCTCTGGGGGGTGAGTAGTTCTCCTTCAACCTTCTGAAATAAGTCCTCACTTCAGGCCTGTTCAGGCTGACGTTGTCGAGAAGGAAGATCCCCCTGCGCTTTGATACGGGGGTGTTCTTTTCGGACATCTCCATGTAATCAGCATTTCGCACAGCCCTAGCAAACCCTCGGAATAAAGAAGGATGTGACCGTGCTCTTAACTCAACCAGTTCCCAGAGCCTCCCTTCAAAGATCGCTTGCTTGATCCTGCGAATCTCCTCGAAACAAACATGGAGATTGTGCAGAGCCAGCATTCTTTCTCTGAGTTCCGGCTTCAGATCCTTCAACTCCTTCGGCAAAATGTGAGAACAGACTCGACAGAAACAGGGGAAATCCCGCACGTCTATCAGCTTGATCGTCCCCCTCGCAGTCATGTATCTGTCGTTCTTGGCGTAGAGGCTGTACGCGGCTGAATCGAACATGTCACACCCTAGGGCAACCGCCAACGAAAACATCATGGGGTGACCGGCTCCAAAAAGATGAAGCGGCCTTTCGATGGGTAGGTTCATCTTGGCGGCGCAGATCATGTCGACTAGAGGAGAGAAAAGATATCGCTCCATAAGAACCGTCGGACTTCCCAACGCGTGTATGTCGAAGCCCATCTTTGACGACTCCCGGGCAGAGTACTCTAATAGGTCGATGTGAGAACCCCCTTGAACAGGGCCTACCCAAAGAGTTCTGGAATGGCTAACGACCTCGAGAGTCTTTCTGGAGTTAGCCAGGGTTTTCTTGACAGTTTCTGCAGCTTGTTCTCTGTCTACATCACCTGTCGGAACATCAAGGACGACCGCTATGTCACTTCCGATGTCTTCCTGAAACCGGGCGATCTCCTCTGCATCAGTGTGAACTCGTCCGTACTCAAGCAGTTGATATGCGCCGGAGTCGGTCATTATGACACCGTCGAAGTCAACACGCTGGTGAAGATCTTGCGAGACCGACTTGGAAAACCCACGTTTGAGCAGTAGGTAGGCGTTCGTTATGACAGCCTTGCATTTCAGCTGCTCTTTCATCTCTCTCGGCTTGACTATCTGTCTAGTAGGGCTGATAACTGGCAGGAAGAGAGGAGTCTCCACCGCTCCGTGATGGGTGTGCAATAGCCCTATTCGACCCATCAAATCCTTGTGGACGACCTCGAACAAAGGCTGCTACCACGTGAAGCCCGATCGACGCGATATAAAGCATCATCGATCATCGAACTGGAGACATCGATCGATCCTCGAAAGTTTATTAGGTGTCTAGGCAAGCCAGTCAGCCTGAGCAGCATGCTGGAAACCGAGGTTTTCTATTACAAGGAGGTTAACGGAGAAGAAGCTAAGGACGCTGTATTGGTTCAAGGTCTGCCAGGGGTTGGGCTTGTAGCAAAGGCGGCAGTAGCCTATCTGCTAGATAAGACCAAAAATGTGAGAATCTGCCGCTTCATCTCCCCTGACTTCCAGAGCATCGCTTCTATTCGAGACGGATTAATAGTCAACAGTTTCGCAGACCTTTTCCTGGCTAAGACGCGAAGACCGCTCCTTCTTCTATACGGTAACGCTCAGCCCTCGACCAGCTTTGGACAACACGAGTTCTCCGACAAGCTGATGGGGGTCTGCGCCAATCTGGGCTGCAGCTTCGTATTGACCTTGGGGGGCTACGGCAGGCAAATAACAGCCGAGGAGAGAAAGCTCTACTGTTCATCAACCCTAGATGAAGTTCTGAAGAGATATCTGCCGAAGATAAACGGCTCGGTGTTCTCTGGGCAAATCATCGGCGTCGCGGGGATACTGCTAACCGAAGCCGCGAGAAGAAACATAGACAACCTATCGGTGCTGGCTGAGACCTTCGGCGCGGTACCTGATTTTGAGGGTGCCAGAAAGGCAGTTGAAGCCGTGGTTAAGTTGGCTGATCTAGACTTGGAGGTCGGCACGTCCGAGGAGATATCCCGCTCCTATTCCAACGCGCTCTCGAGACACGAGCTATCGTCAGGCCTGTAGCTACTTACCTCCCTTCAGTCTTCTTGGCCTCGTCGCTCACAAATTCTTCGTAGATCTTTTGAACCTTCTCGGCGGCGGGTCCAGTTCCATCAACCACGCCATCCGCAGTGACTCGGATCCGATCCATCACTACGACCGTGTTGGCTTGCTTCACGTACTTGACCATGTTCGGGAAGAGTCTGTTGATCCTATCGGCGAGCTTCTCGAGATCCAGGCCCTTTTCCAGCAGCTCGATCGTTGACACGATTCCCCCAGAGATGAATATCTTCGGGTGGAGGATGCCTTCCTTGTCTTGTGCTTCCAAGAGCCATAAGCCGTAGTCAGAAGGGCTGTAAGCAGTAAGCTTCCCTTCGAATGATTGCCCTGAACTCGTCGACACCCTTATCAGTCTGTCGAGCATCAAGGCAAATTCCTCCCCGAACCTCCTAGCCGCGGCAGCCGCCAAAATGCATTCACCTCAAGTGTCCACGACAGCGGACCGGCTGTATATAGGCATGAAGTTTCACCGGCCCGTCTGACCTGTGCCTGCTCTAGGGTTCGATTCATCGATCAACCGTCGGGCCGAGCTCAATTCAGGAGCAGAGGTGTGACAAGAGATGAAGCGCAGCAGGTCATCCAGGGCCGGGTCCCCCTCCAGCCTCGAGATCCAGTCGACCCGGTCTCTGGAAATAGTGGGTCCGCGTTGCAACTTCTCGATGATGCATGAGACTATGAGGCTCAAACTCAAGTTTGTGACATCTATCTCCACGACCTTCTTCGAGCCAAACGTGGCGCATGCATCGTCAAGGCTGAGACCGATCAGCTCTGCGATCAAATTGTCCGAGATCTTCTTGTCGTCGTAGCCCCTCTCACGAAGCCTATTCATGAGAACCAAGGGGCTGCATCTCAGGAGAAAAACGAAGAAGGCACTGGCGCCAGGAACCGGCACAGCGAAGTTGGATGAAACGACCAGGTATCCTTTAGACAAGGAAGCCTTCTGGGCAAGGAACTCACCCACCTTGCGAACATCGGCGACGTAGGTGGCGCGCTGCCGGTCATAGGTTGTGTAGAAGCCCTTCCAAAGGACAAGCTCAGAGACATCGATGTATTCTCCTTCAAGTCCTCTTGTGAGCTCCTTGCCAACTGAGGACTTACCCGTGCCGGGAACGCCTAGCACATAGATTACCTTTCTCAGAGCCAGTCTCCTTGCCCTCATTCGCTGTGTGTGTTCACAGCTCTAGGGTGACAAGCTCTATTTGGGCTTTGACGAATTCCGATCGATCGCGGTGAGTGTATATACCAGTGTTTCACTGATCCGGATGGTGATCAGGGTGGAGAACCGAGGTCTCCCGGCTTTTGGCGATCTTGTGATCGGTACGGTGAAGAAGATAGACAAGTACGGTGCGTATGTGATCCTCGATGAGTACGGAGGCATCGAAGCCCGCGTTGATCGAAGGGAGATCGCTCTGCGCCGCGTCAGAAGCATCAAGCGTCACCTACAGGTAGGGCAGCAAACGGTCTTCAAGGTGAAAAGAGCTCGGGAGAGACCGGTTCAGATCGACCTATCCCTGAGGCGAGTCCAGAGGAACGAGCGCCGAGAGAAACTGATCTCTTGGAAACAGGAACAGAAGGTCAGAAAGATATTGACGGCGCTAGCTGAGAAGACGGGTGTGAGCAAGCAGTCGATCGAAGAGAGTGTGGTGAAACCTCTTGGAGATCGAGGAGAGGATGTGTATGCTACCTTCAAGAAGATCTCCGAAAAGCGAAAGCTTCCCGCCGAACTGTCCGGCATTCCTGGCAACCTGCAAGATGAGCTAATCCGTCTGTGCTCCTCTGAGATTCAACCGCGGAAAGAGGTTCTCACGGGCACCTTGACTATGTCTTCGAGGAACAAATACGGTGCAAACGATGTTCGCGAAGCGGCACTCGCAGCGCTGTCCGCTGGGACGGAGGACGCAAATGTGACACTAAAGGTGATAGGGACGCCGCTCTATAGGCTCCGCGTGGAAGCGTCTGACAAGAAGGTTGCTATCGTCGTCTTCGATAGCGCCGTGCAGAAGAGTATTGCCAAGATGGAGGAGAGAGGTGGCCTCGGAGCGCTCAAAGACGAGTAGAGAAAACTTTCTCCGCGCAATTGATCTTCATCGATAGATTGGTGCTCCGGGCGGGATTTGAACCCGCGACCACCGGCTAGCTTCAGGCATATGCCTTCGAGAGGCCGGGATACTTGACCGGGCTATACTACCGGAGCACGAGATATTTGACTTAGTACGCCCCTGCGCCTCTCACGTGCTTGTGCGGCGGGCGCCACGAGCTGGCCAAGCTTTTCCCCTTGCTTCCAGTTCATGCGTCCTCAGGCCGCGGTGCAGATGGAGGATATTAAAGCCTTCTCGGGGATGCACGGTGTATGTTGTCATCGTCTGCGAGTACGCGTGTCCACGAGCCCTTTTCGTAGCTTCGATCGATAAAGGTGCAGAAGTCCAACGTGGACGCTTGGCGAAGCTTGCAGCCGCAGGTATGGTTAGGTCAGTCGTGGGGCTGGCAGAGTTTCGATTTGTCCGCTGAGAAGTGAAGAGAGAATAGCCAAGTGACATTCCCTGGACTACTCGCATAGAAACGCTTGGTTGTTTTAGCTCAGGTTGAAAAGTATAGAGCTCGAACCGAGTTGTCGCTAGAACTCTTCTTTGACGGTGGCGAAGGATGCGCACGTCACGGTCCTCCCGACGCCCTTCATGGCTCGAAGCCTGTCGATTACGAGTGCTCCGATCTGCTCCATGGATGCGCCCCTAACCTTGAGGAGGATGTCCCATTCGCCTGAGATGAGGTCCACCTCCTGCACCCCGTCGAGCAGCGCTGTCTCCGCCGCGAGCTTCCGCTGCGACACATCCGGGTTAGGTAGGAACGAGACCAAGATGAAGGCCTTAACTGGTCGACCGAGCTGCGCGTGATCTGGAATGACTGTGAAGCGCTTGATTACGCCTTCCTTGCGCATCTTCCTGATCCTCTCCTGGATCGTGGCTCTGGGCAGGCCAAGCAACTCTGAGAGCTTCACTACCGTCTTTGAAGAGTCTTGCATGAGCTGCGAGAGTATGGTCAGATCTTTCTCGTCCAGCTTCAACTGATGTCAAGCCTCCGTCCCAATACCAAGTAGGGCTGGGGTGATCTCCATCGGGTATCACTAGCCTTTCCCAGTCCCTTTTCAATATAAGATCTGTCAGGGGGATGGAATCCCCGCTACCTTAGGGAAGAGTCGCGCCTCCCACACCGCCTCCAACCCGCAAACGTATCTCGTCAGCCGTTCGATTCCTATTCCGAAGCCTGCTGACGGGAGGACTCCGTACCGCAACATGTCGATGTACCATCCATACCGAGCCGGGTCCTCACCGTTCTGCCTCATCCTTGCTGACACTTTATCGAACTCATCGATCGATTCATTATGCTGGCATATTGCCAATCATCGGGAGATATTTGGGTAGAATTCCATCAAAACGCTCGCATGTACGTCAATATGCTTTTTAGGGGGCATCGAACTTGCGGTCGACGTGCAAGGTCCAAAGCATAAGATGGATTCGGTGGAGATACCCAAGCCCTTGGATGAGCTCTCGGAAGCGGAGTTGGAGCGGAAGCGCCACATCGGGGGAGTGACCACTCACGTCTTGACGGCCCTAACCCGGAGGTTTACGAGCCAGGGGTTCGAATGGCTCTTCCCAGTGGTGCTCTCCAAATCGACGGACCCACTTTGGCCTGACCCTGGGGCGACCATGGAGAAGCGAGTCGAGGTCGAGATATACGGGGAAAAGGTGAGGGCTACCTTGAGCATGATAATACACAAGATGGTGGCGAGCTCCCTGATGTGCCCCAAGCTGTTCATCCTGTCACCCAACGTCAGGATTGAGAGGAGGGAGAGAAAGATGACGGGGGTCCACGCTTACGAATTCGCTCAGCTGGACTTCGAGATGAGAGCTGCGTCATCTAGGGATGTGATGGGCTTCGTCGAGGAGATCCTTCGCGGATTGGTGGCAGATTTGAAAGAGGAAGCACGAGAAGAGTTCAGCAACCTTGAAAGGCACCAAGATTTGCGTGTGCCGGAAAACCCGTTCAAGGTGTACGACAGGGAGGAGCTGGAACGCAGATATGGTCCGGAATGGGGGGAGAGGTTGCCGCTTGAGATTCGTGAACCTGCATGGGTCACTAACATACCTAGGGAGTTCTACGATTTCGAGGACTTCGGAACGGGGAGATGGGATAACTACGACCTATTCTTGCCGAGCTTCGGGGAGGTCCTGTCGGGTTCGAGAAGGGAGTGGGAATACAGGAAGATCTTCAGGAAGATGGAACGGGACGGAGTGAGGAAGGAGAACTATGGAACTTTCCTGAAGCTGGCCAAGGAAGGCAGGTTAAAGTCCTCAGCCGGTGCAGGAATCGGCGTAGAAAGGTTGGTGTGCTGGATAGTCGGCGCTAAACACGTAGGTGAAGTTCAACCGTTTCCTCGAGTACCTGGAACCGTCTACGACCTGTGAGAGGATTCTGCCAACCGCCGATCGATCCTACCTGATAGCAAAAGGAAGGGGATTTTTTGAGTGGAACTGAAGTTCGATCTTACGATCGATTGTAGCTAATTTTATAAGCGAATCAGTTGCTTGAGAGTTAACAGTGTATGGAAGATGGATCGATCGGAAGTGAAAAAAGAGCGATCGACCGAATATCTGGCCACGTTGATACGTGAGTTTGAAGAGCTTGTACAAGAAGCAACGGGGTTGCGGGAGAAAATCCGGGCAGACCAAGACGCAGGGGAGCTGCTCGAACATCGTAGGGGCGACCTCGTGCTGCTCATCGACAATTGCAGAAAGCATATAGAGCGGCTTTTTGAGGAAGCGAAACAGAAGATGTACCAATCAACCGGAAGAAAACCCAAATCTTTGGAGGGCTTCAAGAAAGCCGTGGAACTCAACTCAGATCTAGATAAGGTCACACAGAAGTATGACGAACTGAAAAAGAACATTGGGACATAGCGGGAAACATCGATCGATCAATGCCTTTGCATAGTAAAGTGTTGCTAGAGATAAAACATTTACGATCGAACGAATGACAAAGGTTAAACCCAGATCGGAGACAGGATAATGTGGTCGATCTAAGGAGCGAAGTGTGAATGAGCAAAGAAAAGCTAACCCTGGAAGTTAAAAGAGCCGTGGAGGCCATGAAACAGGCCGAGCAGGCAATGAAAAGAATGTTCCAGCCCAGCCAACAGTTTTTGGAACAATGGAAGACTATTGAGGAAGCTGCGGCATCGTTCCAACGAGACATGGCTCCCCTAGCACAGGCTTACCCAGAGGCAGCAAAAGCCTTGAGGGAAGCAGAAAATGCTGTTCGTTGGATCGCTCAACTGAAACCGGATGTGTTACCGATCCTGTCGATTGCGGATCGAGCAATGTCCGCCCGGCTTGGAGAACTCAGTGAATCATTTTCGAGTCTGCAAAAAGCTCTGGAACCTCCAACCATCGATTGGAACCTAGTTGGCAGGCGCAGCGTCCAAGTCGATGAGAAACTGTTGAACTATGTTTCACTGCTCGAACAAATGCTAGAAAGAGAGAGACATGAAAAAGAGATTTTGCAGGAAGCTATCAACCAATATAAGGAATCGCGACGGGAAAGAGCACATTTCTACGAATAGCCAATCGACGGTCGGTCGTTCTCTCGGAAAGCAATCTATGCGATCGATCGTCCGTGAAGGACCGCATGGCACTCTATCTCATAGAGTACGCGGAAAGTGCAGGGAGGTTGTCACGGGACAAGACGATCGTCGCGGTGCTCCCCGACAACGGGGACAAGTATCTAACCACAAACCTGTTCGAAATCCAGACGCCTGCCTCAACTAGAACGCAAAGCGATCCAGATCGATCGATTAGGCGTGTAAGGTCAGCTCGGAACTTAGGCGGCTCAGCCACGACAAGTACGTACGGCTGACTAAGCACGATGCTCCAGAAGACGGTACTCAGAACGGCATAGGCGCCCAAGAGGATTGAGACGCCGACCCACCCTACAACGAAAGCGTGCTTACGCTTGGTCACTACTTTAGGTCGGTCGATCCGATCGATCACGGTTATCCAGCGTCTAGGCATAGTCGCAGGGTTCGGCATCTTTCATTCCCAAGAAGGAGCCACGGATCAATCGATGATCGACGAGGAGAAGGTTTGGTTACGGACGTTGGGCGTGGTAATTCTATAAAGCCTTAATATGTGCATAGTACGGTATTCGATCGATCGAGCAGAAAGAGACCCGTACCTTAACGTGGAGATAGTCCCAGGGAACTATGAATTTGCCATACATATGACTGTGAATGGAAAGGAGCTAGGCGTAGAAGGAATAATAAAAGTGGAGGGACAACCGAACATAGAGCCGTTGGAGTCCCAAAAAATAGCGTGTGCTAGTTTTCCTGAGGACCTTATTCATTATGAAAATCGGGAAGTGGTTGTTATTGTGTGAACTAAGAACTGGACAGAGAAGCTGCAAGAAGTGTCCAGCTAGAAACTATTGTCAATACAAAGAACGGAGGCGAAGGTGAGGAAGAAGTGAAAACTAGAACACTATGGCAAGACAACGGAAACTATTTCAAACCATTTCTGCGCAAAAAGGAAGATAAGGCGAGGAAGAATGACTAAGGCGTTTCGATACATTCAATGTCCACATGAGGGCTGCGGTTAACACGACAACTTGGCCGGTGACTCGATCGATCGACTGTGACGCTTGCAACGGAAAAAGCACTTGATCTCATTCAGAAAGTTGAGTCCCTACGCAAAGAACAAATATAGCACACGCTACTTTTTGGGATACGTAACGTTTATAGATGTCGGTCGATCCGATCGATTTGGGAAACTCCTGTCTTTTTTGGGAGATCGGTATGAAATTCAGGTGTGAGACCTGTGGAAAGACGTTCTCTAAAGACATCAAATCCACCGCAGCGGATTTCTTGTTTCGCAAGCACCCGAAGTGCCCTCACTGCGGTAGCTACCGCACAGAGAAAATCTAGCCTTTTTTGGGATGCCTCGCCAAGACCTTACGAAGCAACTCACTCTCTTCGGAGACACCCGAGCTGGAGAGAAGCTAGTCAAGAAGAAGTATGAAGCACTCTTTTGGCTGCTCACGAGATACACCCTCAAACCCGCTGGCCGTTGGACAGCAGACTTCCTCAAGTCAAGACGAGGTCGTGAGCTTCAGTTCTCGCACCTAGCCCACAAGCTGGCAGCCATCAGGGACGCCAAGACAAGGATCGATCGATCGTTCAGCACCCAAAAATCCGCAGCACCAAGCGTACAGCCACTCAGCGAAACATAAGCAATTATCCCGAATTTCGGTATACTTAACCGGGCTATACTACCGGAGCTGTTGACAGACTGGGTGAATATTAAAAAAGGGGGTTAAAAGGATTGGGGACGATCAGTAGGGAGGCATTCCCCCAGGCATTCCCCCAGGCATTCCCCCAGGCATACCGCCCCCGCCGGGCAACTTCTTCTTCGAGGCCGCGACCACGTCGTCTATTCTCAGTATCATGGAGGCAGCTTCGAAGGAAGACTTGATCGCCTGTACTTTGATAGCCAGCGGGTCGATGACTCCGAGTTTGACCATGTCTGCGACCTTCCCACCAAAGACGTCGACACCATAGTTCGCGGCGGTCTTCGTTGCCTTCTCGTGCGTACTTCGCAGGTTGGTCATTATGTCAACCGGGTCTAACCCGGCGTTTTCTGCGAGTGTTCTGGGGATGGATTCCAGGGTCTCGGCAAATGCTTCGAAGGCAAGCTGCTCCCTTCCTGGGAGCACGCGGGAAGCCTTGCGTAGACCAGAAGCCAAGGTTTGTTCGATGGCGCCGCCGCCGGCAACAACTCTGTTGTCCCTGACGACGTCTATCACGTTGGATATGGCGTCGGTGAATGCCCTCTCAGCCTCGTCCATCTGTCTCTCCAACCCAGCCCTGATCAACACGGCGACTGCTTTGGGGTTCTTGCACTGCTCCACGAAGACCATCTTGTCTTCCCCTATCTTCTTCTCTTGGACCAATCCAGCAAGACCGAGGTCCTTGGCAGAGATGTCGGCGAAGTGCGTTACTACTCTGCCTCCTGTCGCTTTCGCGAGCTTCTCCATGTCGGACTTCTTTACACGTCTGACGGTCATGATTCCCTTCTTTGCCAGGAAGAACTGTGCGGCGTCATCGATTCCCTTTTGGCAGAAGATGACCTTCGCCCCTGTATCCACCACCTTGTCCACCATTTCCTTCAGTATGTTGGTTTCCTCGTCCAGGAACGCTTGGATCTTCTCCGGGTCTCTTATGCGTATCTCGGCGCTGATCTCGGTCTTCTCGATCTCGAAGGCTGCATCTAGCAGCGCTATCTTTGCGTTGCGGACCGTCTTCGGCATCCCAGAGTGCACCACCTCTTTGTCTACGATCAAGCCTTTTATGAGCTCTGAGTCCATCAGGCTCTTGCCCTCCTTCTTGTTGATCTGGATGTCGTCCTTATCCGCCGTCAGCTTGTCGCCCTTCTTTTGGGTGACAGCAAGGACCGCGTCGATCGCAATATCTGCAATGTGGTCTTGAGCGAAGCCCAAAGACTTGCTGGCTGTCGCGGTCTTTACGATCTTTCGGAGGAGATCACGGTTCTTGAGGTCCACGGGCATGGAGTTCTTTTTCAGCATCTCATAGGACAGGGACGCTGCTCTGCGGTACCCTGATATTATGGTCGTCGGATGGATCTTCTGCTCTATCAGATCTTCAGCTCTCCTCAGTAGCTCACTGGTGAGCACGACCGCCGTGGTTGTGCCGTCACCCACCTCGTCGTCTTGTGCCTTGGCGACCTCAATCACCATCTTGGCCGCCGGGTGCTCCACGTCAATCTTGTCAAGGATCGTGGCCCCATCATTAGTAACAACTATGTCGCCTAAGCTGTCAACCAGCATCTTATCCATGCCTCTCGGGCCCAGCGTGGTCTTCACGACATCGCCGATTATCTTCGCGGCGGCAATGTTGTTTTTCTGAGCAGTCTTTCCCCGGCTTCTTCCCGTCCCCTCCCTCATGATGATGACGGGTTGACCTCCCATGTAAGCCATGAATGATTTCACCTCTCTACATTTACAGAAAAACCGCTTTCGCCAGGTCCAATATAAACCTTAAGGCAAAGGCAGAGCGCAACCAGTCTCTGAGACCGGTGACGGAGCAGTTCACACCACCAAACGCAGGAACGGCTTAGCAGCCTTTTCTATGTCTTCCCTCTTGATGGTTCTTCTTCCTGCATGCTGAGCTAGGCCCAAGGCTTCCCTGCCTATGTGAACGCCAACCGTCTGCAGAACCTGTCTCAGGGTGTCGGCCGCGTCCTCACTGACCCTGGAGGCTCCTGACCGCTTAATTATCCTGTGAATCGGGGCTATAGACAGATCGATAGATCGGCTCAATTTCGTTCACTTCAGCTCCTAAGAGCCCGATACACAGTATTTAACGGTTTCTGGCCCACTAGAGGGCTTGATCGACCGAGGTAGACCACATGAACCCAGAATACTTAAAAGCGGATCTCTTATGCCACTCCAATCGCTGGCGAAGCATGCTGAGGAGTAACGGATGGGCAAGGTCAGGACATCGCGAGTGAAGCGTGTGGCTAGACAGGTCTTGAGTATTCATGGAGCCAGCACCAGCACCGACTTCCAGCAGAACAAGCAGCTAGTGGAGAGTGTCTTGAAGGGAAACATTTCGAAAAGCTTCGTAAACAAGGTGGCGGGTTACATAACATCACTCCAGACTTCCGGAGTCAGGGGACGGAAGGAGAAAGAGGAACAGGCTTAAATCTATCAGCTTCGTCTCAACCCCGTGATGATGAATACTGACCTGCACCGAGAACTGTTTTCGATGACGACAATGTGCCTCTCTGACTCAGCCCGAGTGCACCGGTCAAGCCGGGGCCTCGGGTGATCAAACCCCAAGATGTGACCGTGTCTTGGATTCCAAGGAAAACCCTCTAAAAGCTGGCCGTGCGCCCCGTCATCGATCTATTATTATCCTCAAATCCCTCTTAACGGACTTGACGTACGGCCGTGAATAAAGTGATAGGCAGAAATGGGAGCTACACATCTATTCCGAGAAGTCGGATCGAATGCAAACCGCACGTCGACCAACTCTGGAACCGCGCCGTCGTCCTCGGAAGGCGTGCGCAAATAGAGAAAAGAAAGTTGAGGAGAAGCGCTTGAGAATCAGACTCTACGGCTACCTCAGGTCCGTTGCGGGACGTTTCGAGATTGACGAAAGAATACGGCTACAGATGACCATACTTGAAGTCATCAATGAGCTACTGGATCCTCTGGTGTCCAGATCCTTGATGTCTCCAGATCGCAACGCATTTAGCTCGAGTTTCCTCTTTCTTCTGAATGGAAAGAACGTAAATTTGCTCGATGGCCTACATACGGCTGTGAGCGATCGAGACGAGCTAGCCATAATCCCCGTTTCTCACGGCGGCTGAGGTGCTCAGAGTCTTGAAGGCTTTCAAGATAGGCGACCATGTGTTGGGCATCCTTTTCCTAGCACAGCCTCCAGCAGCAGTGATCAAGAATCCGCGGGGCGCAACAGAAGATCTCAACAAAATGATCGCGCCGGTTGCGGCTCAATTCTTCGACGCCGCCAAAGCAGCCGGCTGGAGGCACGTGCTCCTCGCATTTGTTAACGCTCTCGCAGCCTTCAGATCCGAAAGGAACATCTCTAGGGAACTAACGGTGGAGACCCTCCTCAGGATGTCAGCTCAGAGCCAGATCGACTTGGCTATGAAGAGGGTCGGGGTCTCGCCGGTGACCAAGAGCCTCGGGGTGATCTTGATCGCGTCCTCAGAAAAGGAGTTGGATGCCGCCGTTCGAACTTTCGTCAGCCAATGGGGAGTATCCGAAACGGAGGAACGAGATCCGCCCTCGGAACAACAGTTGAAGAAACTCATCGACCTCTACTCTGTGACGGAAGCGGAGCTAAAGGCTATGCAGGCTGAAGACAGGTGGAGAGCCCTGGTCAACGCCATACTCGAGAGGATAGCGGTCATCGACCTGTATCGTTAACGTGGGATTTGAGTCTCTCCGATAGCAATTCAACGGGAATGGCTCCTTTCCTCAGCAGGACGGGTCGCCCTCGACGCAGTCTAATTACTGTCGATGGAACCCCGTAGAGCGATCTTCCACCATCGATGCACAGGTCAACCTGCCTCATGATCTCCTTGGAGACCTCGGAGAAAGATGCGGGCGGTTCTCGCCCTGACAGGTTTGCGCTCGTCCCGACCAGCAAACCCCCGCAAGCCCGCAACACCTCAAGAGCCGCCAAGTTGCACGGAATCCTCACAGCTACTGTTCCAAGGCCACCCGTCACGAGGTCGCTTAGCGCCATCTTTTTTCTTACCACGAGGCTGACCGGTCCTGGCCAAAACGCTTGAGCCGCCCGTTTCGTCTTGTCGTTCAAGAAGCATATCCTTTTCAGATCGCTCAGCGAAGATCCTAGAACAGGCAAGGAAAGCTTTCTACGTCGCTTGACCTGGAATACTTTTTTCACGGCCCATTCGTTAAAGGGATCACAGCCCAAGCCGTAGACGGTTTCTGTCGGGTAGACGAGGAGACCGCCGGATTCAACAACCCTGGCGGCGCTGCGCAAGCTTCCTGCACCGAACTTCACGACGTTCATGGAACGGCTCCGAAATATTTCCAGCCGAACAAGTAGATAACTTATTATTGATGTGAGAGATGTCGACGGGACTGAGTATAATCTTGGCATCGGCTCACTTGCGAGGCTTGACGGAGATGGGAAACGTCACGTCCCTTGGGGGGCGGTAGGCTGCCTGCTAAGAGGCGCTGAGATTTGTTCGGTGACTGTGAGTTTTAACCATCCCGCTGCGTGGAAGTGAGGGGGCTCTTGATGGAGGTAAATAGTTACGCCTAGGATAGCGGTTCTCAACAGGGAGCTCTGTCAGCCAAAGAAGTGTAACTTGGTCTGCTATAGGATGTGTCCCAAGGTTCGTACGAAGGTTGATGCAATAAGGCTGACGGAGGAGGGATTCCCGGAGATCTCTGAGTTCCTATGTGTCGGCTGCGGCATATGCATCAAGAAATGTCCCTTTGAGGCGATCACAATAGTCAACCTCCCAGAAGAGGTAGCCAAAGAGCTTGTACATCAGTATGGAGTTAACGCGTTCCGGTTGTACCGCCTGCCTCTTATAGAGAAAGAGAAGGTAGTAGGGATAGTTGGCAAGAACGCAACAGGGAAGTCGACTGCGATCAAGATTCTATCCAGCCGCTTGAAGCCCAACTTAGGGAGGTATGAGGATCCCCCAACTTGGCGGGAGGTCGTGACATTCTTCAGGGGAAAGGTTGTTCAACAACACTTCGAGAGATTGGCCGAAAAGAAGACAAGAACTTCCTACAAGCCCCAGTACATCGATAAGATTCCCAAAGTGGCCAGGGGGAGAGTTGAGGACATTCTGAGACGCTTGGATGCCAGAGGAAGGTTTGGTAAGGTTGTGGCCTCCCTCGAGATGAAGGAGTTCCTGGACAGGGACGTCAAGGTACTGAGCGGAGGGGAACTACAGAGAATGGCCGTAGCGGCTTGCTTGCTTAGGGATGCAGAAGCTTACTTTTTCGACGAACCATCTAGCTTCTTGGACATACGGCAGAGGTTCAACGCCGCGCGGCTCATCAGGGAGATGACTCTGCCCGAGAAGAGAACCCTCGTGTGCGACCATGACCTGGCGGTCTTGGATGTCCTTTCCGACGACGTGTGGGTCTTCTATGGTGAGGCTGGCGCCTACGGCATATCCGCAGGCCCGTACAGCGTGAGGGAGGGAATCAACGATTTCATCGATGGCTATCTCCCAGACCAGAACACTAGATTCAGAAGAGAGAAGATCACGTTTCAGGTAAGGCCTCCGTCTCCTCCGCCCCCGGAAGGCGTAGAGAAGCTGACGTGGCCCGCATTGACTAAGAGGTTCCCGTCCTTCCAGCTCACGGTTGACCCGGGATCAGCCTACCCGGGCGAAGTCGTCGGCTTGATAGGGCCGAACGGTATAGGCAAGTCTACGTTTATCCGAATACTGGCTGGGGTGGAAAAGGCTGAGAAAGAAGGCCTTGAGCAACGCCCCGTTAGCTATAAGCCTCAATATCCGGAGGCTCGACCTGACTTCGTGGAGAAAGCCCTCAGGGTAGCTGCAGGGAGGAAGTTCGAAACCGATCTCTATCAATCGCAGGTCATCGAGAGTCTGGACATTAGGCGGCTTCTGGAAAGAACGATGGACGGCCTGAGCGGAGGGGAACTGCAGAAGGTTTCGATAGCTGAGTGTCTCTCAAGAACCGCGGACATCTATCTTCTCGACGAGCCAAGTGCCTACCTGGACGTAGAGGAGAGATACGCGATGACAAAGGTGCTGAGCAGAACGGCAAGTGCTAAAGGCGCGTACTTCTTCGTGGTAGACCACGATCTCATGGTCATAGACTTCGTCTCGACCAGGCTGATGGTCTTCAACGGTGCGCCTGGGCTAAGTGGTCACGCCAACGCTCCGACATCCCTCCGAGAAGGAATGAACATGTTTCTCAAGGATCTCGGGATCACCTTTAGGCGAGACGCTTCCACCCGGAGGCCACGCGCCAACAAGACAGATTCTCAGCTTGACAGGATCCAGAAGAGTGTTGGCGAATACTACTACTATCTCCCCAAGCACTAGCGATCGATCCGCGTCCTGCTCGTTCTTCTCAGAACGTCCCGGAGAAGCTCAGCACAAAAGTGATGATGTTAAGGATTGAGTGCGCAGTGATCGGCGTCACCAAGTTGTAGTCGACCCTCTGGAAGAAGTATCCGAAGATCAGAGCCACGAAGAACACTCCAACCCCTTGCCAAGGGTTCAGGTGCAGAATCCCGAAAAGAACCGACGAGACAAGCAATCCCCACCTCCTTCCCAGGCCGTTCTCCATTCCCTGCTGAACGAAACCACGCGACAAAACTTCTTCGCAAGGCGCAACCACTATGAGTGTCGTCAAAACCATGACCAGGAGTTCCAAATCCGTCTGAGGAGCCAGTTCTTCAAATAATGTCTCCAGCCATTTCGGCGGAGGAAGGATCGAGTAAATCGGGGCTGAAACCACAAGAAACACCAACCAAGCCGGAAACGCGATAATGAGGCCCAGGGCCACAGCCTTGAGAAATCCTCTCAGGCCTCTCAGCCTGAAGCCAAGTGATGCCACCCCTGCGCCTGTCGCGACGGCGTAGAAAACGGGTGGAATCAAGAAACCCAACTCCCCGATTACTGTGCTCAGGACCAATGGGACGGTCACGCCGGTGAGTATTTGCAGGAGCCCCAGGACGATGCCTAATGCCAAGTTGAGAGCCAAGGAGATAAGCCAAACAGCTATTGCCGATCTGACGCTCCATGGGGCTGGTGAGACACGTTCGGTCACAGGGCTCAAGGGCTGAGGTAGCAAATCAGAACCTTCGCTCTCACCAAGCGGGCTCTCTGCGCACAATCTGCGTTTCATGCATTCTAACTCTCCTTTTCCTGCCGTGCGAGGAACTCCTGAGGCTTGGCTTCTCTACCCTAGACGCTGTTCTCGGGCTTCTTATATCGACAGTGAACGACCCCGCGAACTCTGCGTACGTAATTTGAGCAGTTGTAGCAGAATACCGCGCTTTCCAGCTTTCCTGTCATCGGGCAGTCGACTGCCTCAAGCTTCATGCGACGGATCATCTTGGCGCTTAGACCACCCTTCTTCGCCGTTTTGACTTCAGCCTTCGAGACCTTGATCGCTTCATCGGGCTGGAAAACTTTGATCAGGAGAAACTCGCTCAAGTTTGAACCTCCGAAACCAAGGGCTCCGTGCCCTCACCGCGGCGGAGATTTAAGCTTACCTATCATCAATCGATAGATCGACAGAATATGTCTTATTTCTCTGTCGCGTCGCCGATTAGCCTCTGTCTACAGGAAGTCCGCCAGCCCCTTTCTCTTTGTGTCCTTAGCCTCCCGAGTCTCAGCTTCGGGCTCCTCCTTCGCAACGATCTTGCCGTAGGTACCATCGAACCCGGGGACGATTTCGACTTCCTTTCTCCTGAGCTTCACGATCAACCTAGCTACCCCGTCTGAAGCCACCTTCTTCAAAGCTTCCTCGGGTGCATCCATCAATGCACTGAACTCATTACCAAATGTGCTGACTATTCTGTTGTATTCCTCCCACACAATCGGTGAATAGAGTCTCTGCTCTGAGGCGAGACTCATTCCTCGACCCGTGGCTATCAATTCGTGGAGGGGAAGAAGGTAGGTGAAGTCTATGGCTCCGTTGGGTCTGTAGCCGTGCTGCCTGTCAGCAAGCTCCTCCACACGGTCATCCACCCCCTTGGTGAGGCGGCGATAGCAAACTGGGCATCTGTAGCCTGTTTTCCTTGCCTCCTCCGGAGGTACAGGTCCTACGCCGCATCTTCTGTGCCCCGACCAATGATATGTCGGAGGACGAGCTTTGCCTAGCTCGCACCTTTTCCGTAGGCCGGGGGAACCTCTATCGTCGTTAGAAGGCGGCGTGGATCCTTCTTTTCTAGGGTGTCGGTGAGCTCGTTGAATGTAACATGCTCCAGGCCGAGTACCACCGCCTCCCTTCCAAGCCTGAAGGGGTAAGCACTGTGCGCATCTGAGGAGCTGATCAAGGTGTACCTGTCCAGTCTACTGACTCGCCAATTCATCCTTGGGTCGCTGCATGGCTCGCAGCCTCATTCGAAGCTGCCGATTAGCCCAGTCTCCAAGGCATGTATGTGTTTTGTCTGGTCGCCGTAGCATTCCTCCATCGTGTTGACGCCGCCTATCGCTCCGAAGATCGACCACCACGGCTTCTGGTCTAACATCGTAACGCGCCTAGATGTCCAGGCGTGGGCCGGAAACACAGAGTTCCGGCTGTCGATCTCCTTCGTTATCTCAACCAGTTCCGCTGGCGTGATGTTCAGTGTAGGCCTCCCATCTGCCTTGATGTCCCCATACCTAGAGAGGGCCTTGCTGAGCTGCTCAGCAACCCCAAGGCTCGGCATGAGTATCACGTGATGTATTCGGCGTGCCTTGTCCTCGTATCGATGGATGGTCGCGACTTCTGCTTGCGTGACGAAGTAGATCCCCTTGCCATTTTCCTTGGGTTCGTACAGGTTCGTTCCCGGCAAGTCATCAAGCTTTATCTTGAGCTCCTTCATCCAGGTAGGATGAAGGGCGTCGCCTGTACCGAGCACGTTCAAACCCTTGATCTTGGAGTAGCGAGTAATCTCAGCTATCGTCATCTTTTGGGATGTCGCACGGCTCAGAAAGGAATGTACATGGAGGTCTGCGTATATCTTCACTAATCCCCCCCATCATAGACGTCGTCTATCGATGGATTAAGCTTTGGACACAGCTCAAGGATCGGGCTAGTAGTATGGTCTGTTGGAGATGCGACCTAGTCCAAGACGTGCGGACCCTCGCGGGTTGGATGCAAGCTTTAATACCGAAACTTTCTGCCAGACCGAGAAGACAAGGGGAAAAGGAACCATGAGTAGTGTGCCGGGCAAGACGAAGAAGTTCTCATCCTTCAGCTCTTGGTTTGATGACTTGGTGATGGAGGCCAAGATACTTGACGCACGTTATCCGGTTAAGGGGTTTATCGTGTACAGGGAGAACGGTTTCCGCGCCATCGAGAATATCAAGAGGATAATGGAAGACCTCCTCCATGAAACAGGGCACGAAGCAGTCAACTTCCCAGATGTGATTTCGGAAGACATGTTCGCAAAAGAAGCGGAGCACATCAAGGGGTTCACGACGGAGGTCTTCTGGATAGAGAGGGGAGGTGGGAGTAGGCTAGAGAGGAGGCTCGTTCTTCGGCCCACATCCGAAACTGCCATGTACCCTATGTTCCCATATTGGATCAGATCGCATGCAGATCTACCCTTTAAGATCCATCAGAGCGTTCCCGTTTATCGCTATGAGACAAAGGCAACTCGGCCGCTGCTCCGGCTAAGAGAGTTCCTCTGGAACGAGGGACACACCGCCCACGCAACAGCTGAAGACGCGGAAAGACAGGTACAGGAAGGCGTGGACATATACCGACACGTCTACAGTGAAGCTTGCTTGAGCTATATCCTGCTGAAGAGACCGGACTTCGACAAATTCCCCGGAGCGGAGTATTCCCTTGCATTCGACACGTGGAATCCAGACGGAAAAGTGAATCAGATTGGAACAGTCCATAACCTGGGAACGAACTTCGCCAAAGTCTTCAACATAATGTTCGAAGACAAGGATGGAGCAAGGAGACACGTGCACCAAACCTGCTATGGAGCAGGATACACGAGGATACTGGCGGCGATCATAGCCCAGCACGGCGACGACCACGGATGCGTCTTCCCTCCGGCAATAGCTCCAATCCAAGTCGTCATCATCCCCATAGTTTTCAAAGAAAAGGAACAAGACATCATCGACCATGCCAAAAATGTCTACGAGTCTATTCGACCCAGCTTCAGAGCAGCCATAGACGAGAGGAAGGACATCACCCCGGGAGAGAAATTCTACTACTGGGAAAAGATGGGTGTCCCCATAAGGGTAGAAGTGGGCCCAAAGGAGATGGAGTCCGGAACCCTCACTGTTGTAAGGCGGGACACCCTTGAGAGAGATACTGTACAGCAGGACCAGATCCTCGAGAGAATTCAAGTCACCCTGAACAGAATCAAGGAGAATCTGAAAGTCCAGAGCGCCGAGAAAATGAAGGAGTCGATCGCCGACGCTAGCTCTAAGAAACAAGTAGCAACATTCCTTGCCAAAAGAAAGATAGCCAGGATTCAGTGGTGCGGATCTCAGGCATGCGCCGAGGATCTAACCCAAGAAGTGGCGGGTGAGATCAGAGGAACGAGAGTCGACGTAGAGGAGAACCCAGAAGATAGTTGTCTAGTCTGCGGAGGAGAGGCTAAAGCCGTCGCCTATGTGGCGCGCGCATACTGAACCGTGAATCGATCGCCCGATGACGTACTCTATTAGAGGGTCTAGAAGACTTATATCCAGACATCCGCTTGGCCCACGCTAGAAAAAAGAATGCCTTTCAAGCGCAAGAGCAGAGGGAGATCTAAGGGAGGAAAGGGCAGACAAGAGTATGTGACGTGTTCCAACTGCGGGGCCGCTGTTCCCAGAGATAAAGCCAAGAAATACGTTCGCAGGGTTCCTCTCGTCAGAGGAGAACTGGCCCGCGAGCTGAAACACCAAGGTGCATACATGGCTGAGAACGTGATCACCAAGTACCTTTGTATCTCTTGCGCTGTCCACTACGGTCGGGTCAAGGTGCGTGCTCGCCAGGACCGACGTTCTCGACAATTCCGCTGAACGCTGGTTCTTTGCGTGCACCCGGGTTCGTTCGATCACTCAATCGGATTCTCTTCGACTTGTTTACGGTGAACGTGCGCTATTCTGAGGATTGCTGTCACGTTTGTCAGGGCTGCTAGCACGATTACTCCATACTCGAAGAGCGGAGGGTAGAAGTAGGCTGAAACTGAAACGCCGCACAGAACGATTAGTCTCTCACCTCTCTCTGCGAAGCCTACGCCTTCCGTGTCGACCCGAAGTGCGTCGCCCTTAGCGCGCGTGTAGCTCACCAGTAGAGAGCCGGACAGAAAAAGAAGCCCCGAAAGAACCGAGCATAGCCCAGCCACGATAAACGAGCAGGTGATGACAACATCTGAGTATCTGTCGATAACAGAATCCATGAACGCCCCGAATGGGGAGGCCTTGCCAGACGCTCTGGCCACGGCTCCATCTATCGAGTCCATGAACCCCGAGGCGAGCACAGCCAATGCGGCAAACAACAGAAACGACTTAGTGCCTGGCGTGAAGAGAAAGAGCGCTGCTGCGAGAAGCGAGAGCAGGAACCCCACAAGACTCAAGCCGGCGGGTGAGACACCTCTCTTTGAAAGCCGTTCCACGAGGCCCCTGATCAGCCGATAGTAGAATGTCCTGCCGCGGGTCAACACCAAGGCTGCTCTCCGCCTTGCCCAGAGGAATGAGACCACTGTAATATGCCTTGCTGGCGGCTTCATTCTGTTGCGAGAGAACTAAAATAGCGGTTGGCAGTAGAGCGGGCACGGTGCGACCGATGGGAAAGATCTCCAAGGGAGCCAAGTGCTCCGTTGAGGGATGCGGTCAAGACGCTGTCAAGTCTTTCTCCGCGGAGAAAGTGCGTTCAGTGGGCTTGGCTGTCTCATCCGGCACCAGAAGAGCCTATCTCTGCCGAATGCACACAAAGGAATACAAGAAGAAGACGAGGAAGGAACGAAAGGTGGAGAAATGGAGGCACACGATCTAGGTTCTCGAAGTGAGGTGGCTCAATGAGGATACTTCAACTCCACTCGGACTTCATAGAGTACCAGCCACTACGGAAGGAGATAGCCGGGGCTGAGGAGGCGGAGAAAAGCCGGGAGAGACTAGAGGACCTTGCAGTTCTCTTCACAGCGGTTGAAAAGGGGGACGATCAGCAAACGGCTGCAAGAGCCATGGATGAAGTCAAGGAGAGCCTCGAGAGGATCGGCGCGAGTAGAGTTCTGATATACCCTTATGCACATCTCAGCAGTGACCTCGCGCCACCCGGTGAAGCCCTCACCGTTCTCAAGGCGATGGAGAAACGTAGCGCTGAACTGGGGCTTGAGACGCATAGAGCACCGTTCGGCTGGAACAAGCGGTTCACAGTTTCAGTAAAAGGACATCCCCTAGCAGAGCAATCGAGAAGCATTGCTCCCGGCGATCAGACTCGGAGAGAACGGCCGTCCAAGGCAGTGGAATCTGAGAAGAAGCTGAAGTCCAAGTGGTACATACTCAAGCCGGGAAGAGAACTCACACCTGTCAAGGATTTCGATTTTACAGCACACGAGGGGCTGAAGAGGTTTGCGGATTACGAGATACAGAAAGTCAGGGCTGTCCAGCAGATTCCGCCCCATGTCACTTTGATGAAGAAACTCGAGATCTCTGACTATGAACCCGGAAGCGATCTGGGGAACCTCAGGTGGTTGGCGAAGGGCAGGTTGATGAAGTCCCTTCTTGAGAGGTACGTGACGCAGAAGGTCTTGGAGTATGGAGCCATGGAGATAGAGACTCCCGTTATGTACGATATGCGACATCCCAGCCTATCTAGCTATCTCAGCAAATTCCCGGCGCGACAGTACATAGTTCAATCGGAAGAGAAGGAGTACTTCCTGCGCTTCGCAGCGTGCTTCGGTCAGTTCCTTGTGGCACATGACATGCAGATCTCATACAAGCACCTCCCGCTCAAGATCTACGAGCTCACGAGATACAGCTTCAGACGAGAACTGAGCGGCGAGCTCGTTGGTCTGCGCCGGCTAAGGGCCTTCACGATGCCGGATGTCCACGCCTTCTGCAAGAACTTGGATCAAGCCAAGGAAGAAGCAATCAGAAGGATGAAACTCAGCGTCGACGTGCTGGAAGGAATTGGTATAAGCAAAGTGGACTACGAGATCGGGCTGAGGCTTACCAAGCAGTTCTATGAAGAGAATAAGGACTTCGTAAACTCGCTTCTGAGCATTGTGGGTAAGCCGGCACTCGTGGAGATGTGGGACGAGAGGTTCTTCTACTTCGTCGAGAAGTGGGAGTTCAACTTCATTGACAACCTATACAAGGCCTCGGCTCTGTCAACGGATCAGATCGACATCGAAAACGCGGAGAGATACAAAATAACCTACACCGATGAGGAGGGGAAGAGCAGGCACCCGATCATACTTCACTGCTCACCCAGTGGAGCCATAGAGCGCGACGTGTACGCCCTGCTCGAGAAGGCCTACCGTGAACAGAAGAAGGGACACAAACCTATGTTTCCCCTTTGGCTCGCCCCTGTGCAGATCCGCATCGTCTCTGTCTCGGACAAGTACGTTGAAGAAGCCGCCAGGCTCATGGAGAGTTTGGAGAAAGAGAACATAAGGGTCGACCTGGATGACAGGCCTGAGAGCGTGGAGAAGAAGGTGAGGCAGGCTGAAACCGAGTGGGTAAACTACGTCATAGTCTTCGGAGAGAAAGAGGCTGAGTCCAAGGTCCTATCGGTGAGGGACAGGAGCAGTGAAAAGATAAGGGCTCTTGGTCTACACGAGATTGTTGAGGAGATCAGAGAGCGGACGGCGGGAAAACCCTACACTCCTCTATCCTTGCCCAGGTTCTTGAGCCAGAGACCATCTTTCAGGTAGCACACAGGCTATTGTTTCGGCACCGTTCTCTTTAACGTTCGTTCGATCGGAACGGGGCTAGCTAACCCTGTAGACCAGGTCGCCTGGCCTAACTCTGTCGGCAACCTTGATCCCCACAGAGGACCCTTTCTCCGCTTTCGGCACCTTCTCATGCTCGATCTCCATGGATTCCAGGATCTGAGTGAAGTCTGTGGTTGATCCGCTGAACCTTAGAGTTTCACCGACGCTCAAGCTATCGCCTGTAACCTCCACGACAGCGACGCTGATCTTTGAGTAATAATGGGCCACAAGGCCCACCCTCTCCTCAGACATCGGGCTCACACCCGAGTCATTTGCCGAAAGAGCACATATGTCTTTCCTCCCGATAGACAATCCATTGATTGCCGGCCACAGGTGAAACACACTTAACCAGCATCCGGCACTTGCTGTCACGGACGTGTGGCATGCCAGCGAACCTCACCGCAGAGGCCAAGGCCTGGATGGCCAAGCACCGAGAAGCGAGGACCACAGCTGAGAGGATAGGCGCTCTGGAGAAGGCGCTTTCCGCTGTTCCGAAGCACAAGGGCACAGAGAAGCTACGGGCACAAATGAAGAGAAAGCTGTCTCAGCTTCGGAGAGAGGCGCAGGAGAAGAAGGGCAGGAAGACAGGAGGAGAGCGCTTCGCTGTCAAGAAGGAGGGAGCAGCCCAGATAGTAATTCTGGGTTCTGCGAACAGTGGTAAGTCGCAACTCCTGACGGCTATGACCAACGCCAAGACCGTTGTGGCTAATTATCCCGTGACCACAAGGAAGCCCGTACCGGGGATGCTTGCCCTCGATGGGATCGAGGTGCAGCTAGTGGAGGCCCCAGCCCCGGTGTTGCCTAGCGGCGGAGAGACCCCGTTCTTCTCGAGGAGCCTTGGACTGGCGAAGAACGCTGACGGTGTGGTGATCATTGTTGATGGAGCCGTCGATACGCGGGAGCAGCTGAGACGCATAGTTGAGGCCATGGATGAGGCGGGAATGACCTTTAGACGCAGAACCTCGGAGATAACGGTGGAGAAAACGAGCAGCGGGGGAATCAGAATGGTTGTTATGGGGTCCTTCAGTGGAACGCTGGACGAGACTAAGCACCTTCTACGGGAGGTAGGCATAAGGCACGCGGTCGTCAAGGTTTGGGGCAAAGCCGAGATAGGAGACCTTGAAGAGGCGCTGGTGAGGGAGGTCAGCTTCAAGAGGGGAGTGGTGGTCATCAATAAGAAGGACGTGGCAGTCCAGGCCGCCATCGAAGAGACGACCTCCCTGGCTGCTCAACTCGATCTGCCCACTGTCGCTGTTTCGGCACTCAAAAGGGAGGGGTTTGACGCGCTGTCGCAACGACTCTTTGAGCTGATAGGGTTGATTAGGGTCTTCACTATCAAGGACGGAGTGACCTCTCAGAAGCCCCTGGTGGCACCCATCAGCTCCACTGTGCAGGACGTGGCCAACATAATCCATAGAGACCTCGCGGGTGGCCTTAGGTTTGCGCGGGTATGGGGTACGTCGGCTAGGTTTCCGGGTCAAAGAGTTGGGAAGAACCACGTGCTCCAGACGGATGACCGCCTGGAGCTGGTTTGGAGCAAGTCTGGAGCTTCGGAGAAATAGGGTTGGACGAGCCGCAACGCACAATTGGATCGATCGTATGAAGTCAAATCGGGGAGAACCACATCGAATCGCCCATGAGAGATCGCCGGACCTTGCTAACCCTCCAGACCTTCATCGCTTTCTGTGCACCAATGAATGTGACGGCGAGCATGCGACCAGCAGAGATCGAACGGGATTTACTGGTACTCACAGAAGTCTTCTTCACCGGTGTAAGCTGCGCCCATGCAGCCAGTAGACGGTCCACCAACGTCTAAATAGTCGCCCATGCGGAGCATCTATCGATCCGATCGCACAATGGTTACAGGTGGAGCGATGTGTCTTTGAGGAGGATCGCGTACGTCAGTAGCTACCCGCCGAGGGAGTGTGGTATCGCGGAATTCGCCAAAGATCTTATCACCGCCACTGCCGCCCTTCGATTACTGAAACCTGCGACAGTCGTGGCAGTCAACGATGCCGGGTCAACCTACAACTATGGTGGCGAGGTTCGCTTTCAGATTGATGAGCAGGATATCGAGACGTACGTCGATGCAGCCAAATACATCAACCGCTCCGATATCGATATGGTCAACCTACAGCACGAGTTTGGTCTCTTCGGCGGTGATTGGGGGGAATACATACTCTCTTTCGTGAAAGCCCTCGAGAAACCTCTCGTGACAATGATGCACACGATTGTCCCTGAACTACCTCCGAAGGCCAAGAACATCGTGACGCAGTTGGCTCGACTAAGCGATAGGCTTGT
This sequence comes from Nitrososphaeria archaeon, assembly GCA_041862235.1. GTDB lineage: Archaea > Thermoproteota > Nitrososphaeria_A > Caldarchaeales > JAVZCJ01 > JBGVSY01. Next base: position 50,508 of record JBGVSY010000101.1, read on the forward strand.
CGTGCCAGCGAAGGCTACCGTCGAGATACTGGAAGATAATTACGGGGTCTCAGAAAGCAAGATCGTCGTGATTCGCCACGGTGTGCCAAACGTTCCCCGTGTATCTGCGATTGCCACGAAGAAAGCTCTAGGCTTGCGAGGACGCACTGTCTTGATGACCTTCGGCCTCCTGAGCCGTGGAAAAGGAATAGAGTGCGCGATCAAGGCTCTTCCAGCGCTACTGAGGCGGCACCCCAACCTCCTGTATCTCATCGTGGGGGAGACGCATCCCGAGGTGCGGAAGAGGGAGGGTGAAAGTTACAGAAGACATCTGATGAACCTAGCGGGTGATCTGGGCCTCACCCCCCACGTAAGGTTTCACAACAGGTTCCTACCTAGAAGACAGTTGATCCGCTATGTCCAAGCTGCCGATGTCTGCGTATTGCCCCACCTCGGAGAGTATCAGGCATCAAGCGGAACGCTTTCGTATTCCCTGGCTTGTGGGAAGGCCATCGTTTCAACACCGTTCACACACGCCCGAGAGGTCTTGGCGGAGGGGAGAGGGTTGCTCTGTGAGTTTCGAGATCCCATCTCGATCACAGACGCCGTCAACAAGATACTGACTGACGAAGAGCTCAGACGAAACCTTGAGATGAGGGCCTACGAGTTCGGTCAGCAGACGACATGGGACAAGATGTCTCGGCGATACGCAGATCTCTTCATGGAGCTGCTGACGCGCCGCGCGCAAGTCTCTATCATGTTGCCACCCATGTCTCTGAATCATTTAAGGAAGTTGACTGACCGGACGGGAATCATTCAACACACCAAGTACTCCGTCCCGGACCGCAGAGAGGGCTACGCGACCGACGACAACGCAAGAGCTCTCGTAGTTCTGCTTCAGCAGCCCAAGCTCCTAAGGAAGCCTTCGCTCCTGAGGCTGGTCGAAACTTTCCTGAGCTTTCTCGTCCAGATGCAGAGATCTGATGGAGGCTTTCACAACTTCATGGGCTACGATCATAAGCCGAAGGACGAAACAGGCTCTCCCGACTCCATGGGACGTGTTCTATGGGCTTGCGGCGGCGCTGTTTCATCGGACATTCCGACAGGTTTTAGATCGATCGCCAAGGAGATGTTCGATAGAGGTCTACCCCATGTGTTCTCAACACCACACCTGAGGGCGAAGGCATATGCAATCCTGGGCCTATATTGGTACGCGAAAGCGTATCCCCTAGACGCCAACGTTGCGGCGAACGTTCTTACCCTTTCCAATGATTTGTGTGCGGCTTATGAAGCCAACTCCTCGGACACATGGAGGTGGTTTGAACCAGTTCTAACTTACGCCAATCCGAGAATTCCTCAGTCTCTGCTTCTGTCTTTCAGAATGACGGGTAACAGCCGTTTCCTCGAGATAGCAGAGGAGGCGCTTGATTTCCTCATCAGTGTTGAGACGAGTAACGAGAACTTTGTACCCATAGGTAACAGAGGATGGTACACCAAAGGTGGTGAGAAGCCTCTCTACGACCAACAACCGATCGAAGCTTCCTGCATGGTCGAAGCGGCAACAATTGCGTATCGAGTCACGGGCAGCGGAAAGTATCTAGACGCCGCCAGGAGGGCTTTCAACTGGTTCGTGGGGAAGAACACTGACGGGGCGCAGCTCTATGACCCCACCACAGGGGCATGTTTCGATGGCATCACACCCCAAGGGGTGAACTTGAACCAGGGAGCGGAATCAACCATCTCATACCTGTTGGCGCGCCTAGCAATGGAGAAGCTCTAGAAAGACCCCCATACGGAACCGGCCTGTATTGACTTCACAGGTCTCGCTTGACGATTTCTTCCAGATCGAAGGAGGCCACACAGAGAACGCTGTCAGCGCCACCGTAATAGACGAGCAGTCTGTTATCGATGATAACTGACCCGCAGCTGAAGACTACGTTGGGAACCTTCCCGAAACGCTCGTAACGTTCGACGGGCTCTAGGATCGGTTCTTCAGACCGATACAGAATGTGCTCTGGGTCATCTTTGTCGATGAGCATCGCGCCCAGTCTATAGACATTTTCGAAGTCTGATCCATGGTAGATGAATAGCCAGGCTCTACCGACATCGATGGGAGGCCCAGCAGCTCCAACCTTCTGACGATCCCAACTGTGAGGCCTCGGCCCGGCCACGGCCTTGAAGTCATACCACCGTTTCAGATCGTCAGAGTACGCGACGCAGATGTCGGGGTCGATGCGATGATATATCACGTAACGTCCACCAATCTTTGCTGGAAAGATCACGGCGTCCTTGTTACGGATGCCTGGAAAGGGGAGGAACCTTTTTCCCCACGTCCAGCGACCGAACATTAGATCGTCGAGGGAGATCGTAGTTAGAGCAACCTGAAACGCGTTGATGTTCTGATCGATCGATCGCAACGCAGTGTAGGTCATAAGACACTCTCCATCCATGATGGTTGCCCTCGGATCTTCGCATCCATAGTGTTCAGCGGAAACCGATGGCTCAAACACCGGTTCAGTTGATCTCTGGTCGATCAGATACCCGTCTGAGGACGATGCATAGCCCAGCCGCGAGATTTCGTCATCCCCGACTGCGCGATACAGTATGTGAACTCGTCCTCCGAAGTACAAAGCGGCAGCGTTGAAGACCCGCCGAGACTCCCAATGGTGGTTCGGTATGGCGCTCAGAATCGGATTGCCGCTGAACCGCTCCATATCAGCCCGTCCCCTGATCGATCTTTCCTGTCATTCCTTTCAAGACGAGACTCCAAGGAAATCCTCCAGCAAGCCCCTAGCGGTAACTATTCCAACAAGCCGCCGGTTTTTATCCACGACGGGCAGGTGTCTAATCCCATGTGTATGCATGATCGACCTCGCCTTCGCAACCGTGTCTTCTTGAAAGATTGTTTTTGGTGTGCGTGTCATGATGTTCTTCACAGGAGCGCTGACTGGAATCCCGCATGCCAAGGCTCGTATGATGTCGCGCTCGGTGCATATGCCAACACACCTACGTCTCTTGTCCACCAAGACCACCGAGCCCACGTGTCTCTCGTGAAGTATGGTCGCCACTGCCTCGATTGTAGTGTCCTGATCGTCGGTCAAAGGATCTCTCATGCAGTGCCGGACTTTCAACATCCCTGATGCTCGGGTTCTCAGAGGTCGCATCCTTTTATGTCTTTTCAAGGCTTGCACATCTGCTAGCGATTACGCTTCACTTAGAACTTGTGTTCAGGAAAACCTTGATTCAGGGAAAATTGAAGGCCCGAAAGTGCTCGGTCAGACTCCACGGCTTGCGCTTGAGTGTTTCAAGCTATCAGGGGAGATTGGTCTACCTCTGACGGCGCTATCCCAGAATGATACCTTCTGCAACGGCTTCAGCAACCCATATAGCGACGATCATAGTAGCCGACGAAGTGGGCGCCGTAGAGCTGCATGAGGTGATCCAGAGATGAGTCGAAGAGAAGAGAATGTCAAAGCGAAGGGCCCTGTGGAGTTCGAGTTAAAGGGGAAGAGCTGGACGGTCTATCTATATCTGCTCAGATGTAAGAGCCCCGTGACTGTGAGGCAAACGCAGAGAGACCTTAACCTAAGCAGCCCCAGCGTGGCTTTGCACCACTTGGAGAAGCTCAAAGAGCTGAAGCTAGCTAGAAGGACCCCCTCGAACGAGTACGAGTTGGCCGGAGACGTGAAGCTTGGTGTGCTTCAGAACTTCTCTCGAATAGGGACAGTCTTCATGCCCAGGATGTTCTTCTACGCCCTTTTCTTCACGACTATGTACTTCTTCTATCTCGGCTTGGTGCAGACCCTTCTCACGAGGGAGGTGCTTTTCCTCTTGGTGCTGGGGGCTCTGGCATGTGTCTCCTTCTGGTACGAGACCGTCAGGATGTGGAGGCAAAGGCTGTTCTAGAAAATAGTACTTTAAGAAGGGGGAGTGGTGTAAGTCGTGGTGTCCATGGCCGAGCCGAAGAGTCTGGCGACAAGGGGCGTCCTAGCAATTGTGGCAGCTCTTGCGCTGAGCGCCGTAGTCTTTGTCTACACGGGAAACCTCCCGATCCAGACTGAGATGGAAGCTCGATCCGCCTACCTAGCTGAAGGGGCTCACGCGCCCAAAGCCTCTGAAGCTACGGTCACGGTGACGACTACTCAAGCCTTCGGCGAAGGTCTCCCAGTCACAACTGTGACGATGTACACCACTGTTGCTGGAAAGTTGGATGTCCAGACCGACTATGAGAAGGCTGTCACTACCTCGGTGACAACGGTGACAAAGACGGTCACGATGAACGTCACAGTGACCGTCACCAAGAGCCCCTAGAAGGCTCTGCCCCTAGAGAAGTGCCTCCAAAGATCAGATCTCGAACATCGATCGACGATGGCTTTCGACCCTTGTCCTGAGCAGAAGACCGTGTCTCTGTAAGCGCTCAAGGAGTGCTTGATTCAAGAAATAAAAGGAGGGCGGAGAACATGTGCACGGTGACAAGCCATGGGGGAAGTGACTAAACCAAAAGATGTCTTTGGAAGAAAACCCCCGAGCATCCCCGATATGCCCTCAACATCCGTGATAGTCACACCAGGAGACTTTGCAAGGCTCATCGAAGAGATGAGGTCGATCAAGCAGGAGATAAGTAGAATAAAGCAAGCTTTGAAGAGACAGGGCATCGAGGTCTAGCAGTTCGGTTGGGAATTGACTAGAACCTTCGATGGATTGGTCGGGGAGGTTCTTCCCTAGATCAAAGTCTGAACGGGTATAGGGCTACGAGTCAAACACAGACAATGTTTGTTCCACAGCGCGATGATGAGCCCTCAATCTTCCTCGCTTGTCTGTGGGTCAATGACGCTTGGGATGGATTGCTCGAGAACATTGCTCTGATCGAGGTTTTTGATCCTAAGATAGTGCCTAGCCACGTCAACCAAGGCGGCCACTGGTATGGCACCTACGATTTCAGAGTCAACCAGCTGGATGCCTTGAGCGTCCGCTGTGTCTTCCAGATACTCGAACACTCGGCTGAGAGAAGCTCTACGATAGTCGTAGAGACTCATCCCGATCTGAGTGCGGTTTCTCTCCGGGACGTAGGCGGCCATAGCGTTCAGGTAGCGGGAGAGTTCGGACTTCCGCAGCTCCTTCACTATCCTCTTTGCGGCCACTAGGTCTGGTGTGTCAAGGGTGACGTTAAACCCCACCATCATGTTTCTTGCTCCGACTATGGTTGCTCCGCTCTTGGGATTGAATGCCGGGTCTCCGTAGTCGGGCTCTCGTCCAGGCTCTCTGATCATATCTGCTAGTTCTTCATACTCTCCCTGCCGGATCCAGTTGATCTCTCGTCTCTCAGGACTTGTAGCTGCTTCTGCGTAGAGGTAGACGGGGACACTGGACCTTCGGGCGAACGTCTCAGCGTATCTCCTGGCTAGTTCCACGCAGTCCTCCATCTCCACATTTCTAAGGGGGATGAAGGGAACGACATCAACAGCTCCGAGCCTAGGGTGTTGACCTTTGTGCTTGGACATGTCTATGAGGCGAACCGCCGTGAAAGATGCCTCGAGGGAGGCCTTTAGGACTGCATCCTTTTCTCCTAGGAAAGTGGCAACAAGCCGGTTATAATAGGTGTCAAAGATATGGTCGACCAAGACGACCCTCTTCACTTTCTGAATCTCGCTTAGGATTGCCTTGACGACCTCCGGATTGCCGGTGCTGAAGTTGGGTACACACTCCACTATCTTCAGAGGCCTCTCCTCCTATTGCAGGGTGAAGAGGTGTGGAGCGTATAAATAGTCTTCAGGAAAGATCGGGCTGCATCAATCTTCAGAGCCGCGATCGATCTACTTTGGGACAGAGGTTATCGTGCAGTTGGGTGGAAGAAGACAGATCGAACTTCGTGTTGGTGTCCGTCATGGTATGACCCAGAGAATTTCGTATGCCTACGCGCGTAACACGTTAATTGCAAATTTTGTTTGTTGATGGTAAAGGATATAGAGTGATGACCAACATCATTTGCCTGTGAGTGAAACTGAATGAGGTTTCCGTCGCTCCTCTGGTGGAGGAAGAAGCAGGCCCCGCCTCCACCTCCGCCCTTCGAGGACAGGGTTCTCCAAGTGACGACGCAACTCAAGAGTCTGGTTGGTAGGCTGAAGCTGAGAACCGATGGGATGAACACGAAGTCCAGGGAGTTTTTCGAACTTTGCGTCAGAGCTCATCAGGAGAGAGATGACCAGCGAGCGGTGGCATACGCGAATGAGTTGGCCGAGATTCGGAAGTTCCAGTCCTCGGCGTTGAGGAACCAGTTCTCCCTTGAGAGTGTGATCCTACGTCTTGAGACGATCAAAGACTTCAGCCAGATAGAGAAAGCCCTAGTGCCTGCGGGAGCTGTACTAAACCACGTTCGAGGAGACCTGAGAGGAATAGTGCCTGAAGTGGCTGACGGACTGAACGGGGTCGAGCAGAGGCTGGCGGACCTCATGGTTGAGTTCGGAACAGTTTCAGGTAGAAGCCTCGCTCTCACGACCAAAGATGAAGAGGCAGCCAAAATCCTGAGGGAAGCAGCTGAGGTTGCTGCTCAGCGGACTAGAAGTAGTCTACCTGAGGTGCAAGGCGGCTATCGAGGAGCTAGCCCGATGGATGACCGCCACTAGCTCCATCAATTCTGAGGGAGCCTGTCTTTCCATGATGTCTCGTTGGTAGTAGCGGTCAAACTGTCCCGGCGGGCTCGAGCCTCCAGGGCGGTGTTTGCACCAAGCCTCCTCTCGTCCTGAGCTTCTCCAGAGCGCTTCTCGCCTCTCGAACGTCTCTTTCGTACAGGTGCAGGCTGTCGGATGTGTCCATGTACGGCCCCAACTCAACCCCTAGATGTGTTGCGATCTCTTTCTGAAGATCGGTCAGAGCGAGCATGTTGAGGGGCATGGCCTTCCAGATGTCCCTGCTTCTCCAGTGGCTGTGCATCTCTAGCCTCTCATCGACCACTCTACACCAGATCCTCTGGAGGCAGGGAGGGTACTGTCTCTGGTTGTCGCCGAGGATGAGGCCACCGAGCTTGGCCTCGTGCAGAACATGGATCGGGAACCATGTTGTGGCCTGCGCCCTTCGGGTGTGCCTCGCCTCGCGTAGTCTTGAGACCACCCAGTTTACTTGGTCGAATCCTCCGTCCTCTGAGTTCGAGCCGTAGTGGAACAGCCTTTGATGGTAGGTGTAGCGATCGCCTTCGGTGGCTCTGGGGTTCCCTATGCCCTCGAGCACTTCTCGTGTGTACTTGGTGGATGCTTCGGGCCAAGACCCGTAGGCCACCAGATGGATGCGGGGTTCCTTCAGGGGAGCCCGCACCCACAGGCTGCCTGGGAGGTCCAAGCTTGACTCCTGGTACTCCGTCATCACCGAGGTACCGTGGGTAAGCACCTCGTTGACCGCGAGGATCCAGGCTTCCCCCAATGTTTCCGCCTGAACGAGGAATGGCCTTCTAGTGCTCAGGTCCGTCACTGCGCTTCGCTTGAAGGAGAGGCGTCTCGAGATAACGTTTGCCTCTTTGTCGAGGCAAGGAGGTAGATCGACGCTCTAGCCTAGTATTGCCGGCGTTGAGCTGGGCATTGGCATCATGCAATGGAGGCGGGATCGCCGTGAAGCATGCTATTCCTTCGATTCAAGAGTCCTTCTTATTCGTCTCAACTCGTCGAGGATCTGTTGACTGACATCGCCGGCTTCAACCATTTCTGCGCCAGCCTCGACCGCCACAGGTCTCAACCTACTCACCTGTTCAAGCACGGCGTCCTTTATCTCCTCGAAGTTCTTCGCTCCAAAAATGGCTGCTTCAGCAAACATGCCGGAGGACCTTGGGGTCGCCGAGTAACCGGCAGTCTGGATAGCGACCTTCCCCAGGCCGAGCCTCCTCGAGAGTGGCCCCTGAATTACATCGACGTTCGTTATCCGGTTGTAGGGAACGAAGCTTCTTGTCTTCCACCAGACACCCCGCTCGAAGATTATGCGGGTAGGCCCTAGCGTGAAGTGAATGGAGCGTCGATACATCTCAATCCAGAGTGCGACCGGAAGCACTATCACCAGAAAGATAACCCACGTGATCGTCAACGCAACGCCTACTCCAGGTCTCCTCACGTATGGGAACAAAGCAACAGTCGCGACGAGCAACGCGATGGCGAGCAGAACCGCGGGTATTGCGAGATAGATGTAGTAGAGCGTACTTAGCGAAGGATCCGCGTCAAATCTCTGACCCAAAGCCACAGGCAACTTCCATCCCCGGGATTACCATGAGTTGAAACTCGATATGAATATTTCCTAATCGATCGATTTAGCAGAACCAATCGATCATCGCAACCTTATCTCTTCCCGCGGTCGACGATGAGTGAGTGGGGTGGATGCTGTGAAGCCCACGATTGTTGTACACGGAGGGGCTTGGAATATACCGGACGAAACGGTGGACGATCATCTCAATGGAGTGAAGCTGGCGGCTGAGACGGGTATGGCGGTGCTGCAGAGAGCAGGGTCAGCCCTGGACGCCGTCGAGGCAGCCATTATCGTCATGGAGGAGGATGGGGCGTTCGACGCTGGCAGAGGGTCATTTCTCAATGCCGAGGGAGAAGTGGAGCTGGACGCGATAATAATGGACGGCGAAACTCTCAACGCCGGTTCTGTCGCCGCGGTGACGAACATGCTCCACCCGATCTCCTTAGCCAGGAGGGTCATGGAGGAGACCAGCCACGTTCTACTGGTGGGGGAGGGAGCTAAGAAGTTCGCCGTGGCTCACGGATTTCGGATAACTCCGACAGAGGAACTTGTCTCCCCAAGGGAGCTGAGGAGGTACAGAGAGCTCAGAAGAAGAAGGGTGCGACCCAAGGAGTTCTTCGAGCCATCAACACATGGTACCGTGGGAGCGGTGGCCCTAGACTCGCACGGAAATCTCGTGGCCGGGACTTCGACCGGAGGCACGCCAAAGAAGATGCCCGGCAGAGTCGGCGACTCAGCGCTCATAGGCGCTGGAGCCTATGCGGACAACAGCTTGGGAGCCTGCTCAGCGACAGGATGGGGAGAAGCCATCATGAAGACAGTGCTCTCGAAGGCGGCGTGTGACCTCATGGGGAAAGGCTCGACGGCTCAGTCGGCTTGCAGAAAGGCGATACGGCTTCTCGAAAGGAAGCTCGAGGGGAGAGGAGGGTTGATCGCCATAGATCGCGCCGGAAGACCTGGTGTCGCGTATAGCACGCCGCGCATGGCAAGCGCGTTGATGACGGATGGCATGCGGTCAGCCAGAGCAAGCATCTAGCTCTTCCGACTGATCTTCCCGAAAATCCTGGCCAGTTTCTGCTCCTAGCTTGGCCGATCGATCGAAGAGGAGCCAGTGTTGATCTGTCCCCTCAGCTTTCCTCGAGAACTGAGTCATCCACAGATACAAGAAGCAATTGTTGAATAGATGCTACATCTCCGTTGACGGAAAAATCTAAGAGGGAAGCTAGCTAACGGAGCTCCTAGTGGATGACTGTGAAGACTGCCGATCACTGGGTGAAGGACGAATCCCTAGCCCCGAAGGGACGCCTGATGATCGAATGGGCTGAGGAACACATGCCCGTTCTACTTGCGATACGAAGGCGATTCGAAAAGGAGAAACCCCTCGAGGGTCAGAGGATAAGCGCCTGCCTACACGTAACCAAGGAAACGGGCGCGTTGGCGCGAACTTTGATTCAGGGCGGGGCTGAGCTTAGGCTATGCGGCTCTAACCCTTTGAGCACTCAGGACGAGGTGGCGGCCGCCCTCGCGAGAGACGGAGGGTCCGTGTTCGGGTTCAGGGGTCAGAGCGCGAAGGAATACTATCAATGCATAGCTCACGCATTGGCTCACGAGCCAACAATGACGATGGACGACGGCGCCGACCTTGTTTCTACACTTCATAAGCTCGCATATAGAGAGCAGGGTTCTGAGATCGAGACTGTAAGAGAGGTCCTTAAGGGCTTGGACGCGGAGAAACTCGTGGAGGACGTCATTTCGGGAACCGAGGAAACAACTACTGGCGTTGTTAGACTGAGGGCAA
>JBGVSY010000102.1:0-4455 GCA_041862235.1 Nitrososphaeria archaeon
TACACGTCTCCCGCGTAGCCCCCGAAAGGCGAGAGGATGGCCACGACGAAGGACCCAACCGTGAGCACGATCCCCATGATCGTGGCCTCCTTGCCAAGACCGATGAGGTAGTTGGGAAGGAACCAGATGAAGCCCTGGCCCATCAGGTTGGTGGCGAACGTGGAGGCCATGAGAATCCAGAAGTCCCCGCCTAGGCCAGCCAGCGTTCGGGCGTTTGTTTCCGGCCTGGGTGGTGCCTGGGGCGGAATCGGCAATCCCACCATGCAACAGCTATCGAGGTGTGTCGGGTTGATAAGCCTTGGCAAAGCTCCACGGCCGCCCCATCTTTGCCCTAGCAGAGCGCCTTCACTGTGGAAGTTGTCCTATGTCTTATGCCGAAAATGTCGTAAATTTCTCCAGAAGTCTTATAAACGCAGTCTTGAACGCGCGGATGAAGGTACGAGAGATGAAGAGGTGGAAGTTCCTAGGCTTCACCGTAGTCGTTCTCTTCGTATCACTGCTCTTTGCGTTCATGCTCGTACGCGCCTACTTGGGGGGCACTGAACCGACCGGTCAAACGAGCACGTGTTCAGCGACCGAGACGACCACTTCTTCGGTGACCGATCAGTCGGTCAATCAGCCAGCGTTCGCTGTTCCTGAGATGCCTCTGGGGACACTGGGTACTGTGGGGGCCGTGTTCGCTGGTCTTGCATTCTTCGCCTTGACCAAGAGAAGGCCCATCCGCTAAGGCCACAACTTCTCTGAGCGCGTACCGGACGGGTTCAGGACTTTTCATCCTCATTAATAGATAGAGAGATCGGTGACTCGATCGGTCGACTGAGGGATCTCCGTTGGCGAAAAGAACAAAGTTCGTCAAGACCGTCGCCGGGATTATCGAGTACCCTGATGGCAGTATACTCCTGCAGAGACGGGCTGTGCCACCCTACAAGGGGATGTGGGGGCTTCCTGGGGGCCACATCAAGCACGGTGAGGGAGAGAGGGAAGCGCTGCGGAGAGAAGTCCTGGAGGAGGTTGGGGTTGAAGTTCGGGCCTTGTGGAAGCTCGGGACATACCTTGAGGAAGGGCGCATTGGCGAACTCACCAAGTACTACCTGGCAAACTGTTATGTTGCAAAGCCCATCAGCGGCAAGCCCAGACCTCAGTTTGGAGAGGTTTCCGAGGTTAAGCTTTATTCGCTCAGAGAAATACCGGATCAGCTGAGCTTCAGGCATAGAGACATGATTCGAGACTATGAGAGGATCAGAGAGCAGCGATCGATCGAAGGATCTAACTCCTAGTGTCTGATGTGCGCGCCTTTGTCGGCTTTTCCAGTCTTCTTTCTGTGTTTTTTGAAGACATGAGTGCGGGCGTCATTCTCCCTGAAGAACCTTCTGCCGCAGGCCACACACACCCAATCTGAATCCTCGCGGCGTACGTCTTCTCTCATTCCCCCCACCCAGGACTCTTGCGAATGCGCGCAGTCTGTTCCAGTTGCTCGGGAAGTAATAAGTCGATCGACAATCTATGCACCGCGGAAACGCTAGTCAAGCGCGCTGAATCCATCGATCCTCTGTTTTTAAGGAGGCGAACGCGAGCGAAACCGCATGCACGCCGGTGAGGGGCGACATGACTGTGCAAATAGACGACGCAGGGGCTGGAGACCTCCTGTCGGGAGTCGCGATCGGGGCGTTCCGCCCAGAATCGAAGCAGTTCGCGTACGAGATGATAGACGTATCTCTCTTTCAGGCTCCCCGATTTTCAAAGAAACCATATGTTGCTAAGGCAGCTCACCTAGTGCTAAAGCTCTTGAAGCAGCTGAAGCTGGGAGACGGTGAGACCGTTGAGATCTGCTCGAGCTACATTTTCGAAGACGCCGTCCGCAGACTCCGCAGAGAACTCGGGGGAGAGAGAGTAAGGGTCTCGGCGATAACCGGCGAGGCACAAGACCTTGTGGAGGAAGCATACCTCAACGAGGTTCGAAAACTTGGCTATGAACCCATTCCAGACCGGGAAAAGCACAGAGCCAAAAGCTTCTTTCAGATGTTGCGATGGGTGAAGAGAAACCCGGAACGCCTTAGGTACGCCAAGACGGGTTGGCCACGTTTGCGACGGTATCTTCAACCGAAGAGGGGAGCAAAGAAGAGCTCTTCCCGCCGCGGCGGGGTGATAGTGACGCGAGGTTCCAGGAAGTTCTATCGTCACAAAAGATGAACCTGAGGAACGATAGATCGAAGGGATGACTAGAAGAGGCCTATTTCAGCTGGCGGGAGCTCGCCGAGGAGTATTCTGCCGGAGTGACCGTCAACAATCATCTCGTAGGTAGCGTTGCGGTACTCGTATCTTATGAGCCATAGCGGCACGTGTACATAGGTCGGTTGCCCGAATTCATAGTCTGTCTTGTGTTCGATGAACTTGTCCACATTCTCTTTAGCCCTCTCGACATGAAAGACCTCTATCTGTTGTCTGGCTCTCTCCTTTGCTTCCTCAGCGTCGAGCTCAGCGTTTAGGGTTTCCACTCCAGCGGGAAGGCTGCTTAGGTTGAAGGGGACTCTCTCGCCGATAGGTAGATCGAAAATCCTAGGGGGAACTTTGACACCTGATCGGGCTACGACGAACCAATCATATTTTCCTTCCACCTTGCCTGATTTCTCCACTTGGGGCCCGAGCCTCACAAACAACCCCCTATACGTGGTGGTAGCCTTGACAGGAACCAGCCAGAAAGGGAGAAGTAGGTACCTCTGCTCTATTATCTCCGCTTTCTTGGCAAGGTCGCGAGGCTTCGCAAAGCCTGTGCCCATCCACTTCCTGACGATCTCGACTACCTCCTGGCTGCTCAGGCGAGGAAGAAGGATGCTGTGAGCGAGCCTGAACTGGACGCTCAAATCAATGTAGCCTGTGTAGCCGCAATACTTGCATGTGAACAGGACTTCTCCTGGGGCGTAGGTTAGGGGAGCGGTGCAATGAGGACACTTGATCTCGCCGACGACGCTCATGAATCGGCTCGACGGAGGGGTCTCAAGATCTCCCTAAGAAGCTTTCCTCGGGTCGATCGATGGTCAAGGAACACCTGGAAACCCTTTTTTCTCCGTTTAAGCTCAGCCGAGTGAAGAGTGCAGATGCCTGCGATCTACAAGCTGAAAGCAGCCATGTGGAGTAGCGTCGGTTTGACGTTGGCAGTGTTCGCTGCCTTCGCCTTTGGGTTGGGGATCTTAGTGAGCTACTTCTTCCAGCATCTCCCGTTTCTTGATGTTGTGATTATCGCGTTGATACTTTCTCTCGGTTTCGTCTTCTTTGAGTACTTGCTGGGACCTACGATCGTGAGAGCCTCCTTGGGAAGGAAGTTCAGGCCCCTGGCGAGGGGCGTGAACCCATGGCTTGATGATACGGTGGCTGACCTCTGCAGCCGTACGGGGCTCAAGCAGCCGAGGCTGGCCATTGTTGAGGACCAGTCGCCCAACGCGTTCGTCTTCGGGAGGACACAAAGCGATTCGACCCTGGCGGTTCACACAGGTTTGCTGAGTAGGTTCAGGGAAGACGAGATCAGAGCCGTCATCGGGCACGAGCTGGGGCACATCGCGCACAAGGACTACGCTGTTGTGACCATGCTTGCGGCCATACCGACTCTCGCCTACATAGTTGCCAGAGTGAGCTTTCAGGCCTTGAGGGGCAGGGGAAAGAAGGGATCATGGGTGGCGGCTGCGGTCGCGGCTGGAGCGTTCTCCCTAATTGTCTACGCGATCACCCAGCTCCTGGTCCTTGGGTTGAGCAGGCTTAGAGAACACTATGCTGACGCCTTCTCCGCCTATCTGACCAAGTCCCCCAGAAGCCTCATAAGCGCTTTGGCAAAGCTGAGTTACGGCATCTCCGTTGCTCCAAAGCAGGATTCTCCGGTTAGCACTTTCTACATTCTTAATCCTGCTGTCGCCAGGAAGGAGATCCATGATATCATGGGAAAGAAAGACACGTATGACCTGGACAGAGACGGTCTCCTTGACGAACGGGAATTGGAGCTGGCGATGGAGGAGGAGAGCAAGTCGTTCTTTGTGAAGGCTGCGGAGCTTTACTCGACGCATCCGCCGACCTTCAAGCGCATCCTCATGCTGAAGCAGATCGAGGAGGAGATTCAATCTTCTGGATCCGGGTCCCTGTGACGAATCGTTCGATCGTCTCGATGGCTCCCAGGATATTCTCGCTATTTCTTGTCTCTTAGTTTCATTTCTTGACAAAATCGCTCATAACCGAGAACATCCTCCCAGTCTCCTATGCATCCTGCTTGGGGGGAAACTATGATCTGCGCTCCATCTGGAAAGATTTTCTTGGTATCATTTCTGACATCGAAAGCTTTCCCGGGCTCACTGTAGGCGTGTATGCCTACTTGCAAGTAGAATCTGTCTTTGATCGGGTTGTACAACATGTGAAGCAGGCTACCATACTCGGGCAGGGGAAATGTTCCCTCTCGTTTGATGACTTCATCGA
>JBGVSY010000103.1:0-2791 GCA_041862235.1 Nitrososphaeria archaeon
CCTGAGCAGCTCGAGCCTGGGCGCCCAGAACCCGTCCTCCAGAGCCACCGAATTCACCGGCGCAGGCCGCATCAACGCATAGGGACTGCGCGAGGTATCCGTTACCAAACACATCGGATCAACGCCACCTGATGCAGCTCTCGATCCCCCTTTGTCGCCATAGCCTCTTAAGGCTCTCCGTGAGCTCGTTTTGTGAACTTACAAACTATTGCAGCAAGGATTCCTCTATGTCCTTTGGTGATACGTCGTATTGTTCTGGCAAAGGAGTCTATATGCCACAGTCGTCACGTGAATTCGAGGGGGAGGCAGCTCCATTGGGCTCTGCGCTCTAGCTAACAATTGGTATTTATAGCATGAAATCCCTAAGCCTTTCATGCCCTTTCGGAGATCCCTTTTGGTGAAACCCTCCGGAAGAAGCGGGTTGGGCTTTCTCGTGGATCAAATTCCAATTGGTCTAGAGTATATTGCGGCTTACATCGAGGACGCAGTGGAGGAGATCCACATAGTCGACATGGAGATGGAGCGGAGGAGCTTCCGGCGCATAATGGAACAGTATCTTCCGGACCTCGTAGGCATAACAATGTGTGCAACTGAACACAACGAAGGATTGCGCCTCGCGAAGATAGCCAAGAAATACGATGCCACCACGGTTGTTGGTGGATATCACCCGACCAGCGCCCCAGGCTTGATGCTCTCCTATCCGCAGCTGGACATGGTTGTCCGTGGCGAGGGAGAGGTCACCATGTGGGAGCTCCTAGAGAAAGGAAGCCCAGAAGAAGTCCTCGGGATATCTTACAGAGAAAATGGGCGAGTAATCCATAACGAGGATAGGCCTGTAGTCGAGGACCTGGACAGCCTTCCCTTCCCAGCCAGGCACTTGAGGCAGTATTCGTACAAGGCCAATGATCGGAAGATCGATTACGATGTCTTGTTGACGTCTCGGGGGTGTTACGGACGGTGCATCTTCTGCTGCGAGCCCAGCATGAATCATGGTCATTTGAGATGCCGTTCCCCGGAAAACGTCGTGGAAGAGGTCCTGGAGATAGCGAGATACCACGAGTGGAGACCGGTCAATGTGTTCATCACCGATCCTAGCTTTATGGCTAACCCGGCAAGAGTCGGGCGTCTGTCCGAATTACTGCTGGAACATGACCTAAACATGGTATTCAACTCCTTGGTGAGAACGGATGACATGGCTAGAAGACCGGAGATCGTGAAGAGGATGTGCGAGGCAGGGATCCTCTTTTTTGAGATGGGCATCGAGAGCCCCAACCCCAAAGATCTGGAGTCGACCAAGAAGGGCATCACCCTCAGGATCCACAAGGAGGCGGTGAGGAACATCCGAGAACACGGCGGCGGTGCGGGCGGGACCTTCGTGATAGGCCTTCCAGATCAGACGGAGGAAGAGATCAGAAGGTTCCCAACCTACGCCAAGGAGATAGGCTTGACTGCCGCTGCCTTCGGCGTCGTGACGCCGTTTCCAGGGACCGAGTTCTACGAAGAGCTGGACGGGAAGGGATTGATCTTCGAGACCAACTGGGACAACTTCGACGAGATGCACTCCGTTTACAAGACGGAGCACCTGTCGAAGGAGAAGATCGAAGAGTTGGCAAACTACTGCATGGCGAAGTTCTGGAACATAGACACGTTCATCGATCGGGAGACTGTCTTCCAGAGGAGGACGAAGAGAAAGAAGGCCTTGATAGACTTCATACTCGAAAGAGCGATAGACGCGCGTTTCTTGAACAACGCCGGAATGAGCCTAAAGAGAGAAGAATTCGGCCACCACGCCAAGTTGTTTCTGGAAGCGTACCCGGAACCCCGTGTGGAAGCCTACACCAGGGATGTGGGGGTTCACAACGTCTTGGAGATGTCGAGGTTCCTCCGGATCCTCGGCCCTCAGACGATCCAATGCTCTATAGGGTTCGACGAAACCGTCACGAGTTTCGTAGTGAAGACCACTAAAAATCGGGTTGAGTACATAAAGGTCATAAACGGAGGACAGGACGGTTCGACATTGAGCTTTGACATAGACCTAAGATGGATCATCGAGGCAGGCCAGGAATCGACTTGGGAGAAATTAAAGGGAATTACCCTTCGTAATTGGAGCATTAAGAGGTTGTTGAATGCTTTCAGGCTTGTGGCAGCGGTAGGGACCGAACTCCTAATGTGGAAACTATCGGGATTATTATGCGGGAAAAAAGGCGCCCTTGCAGAGAGTTCATGATCTGAGTCATGAAGAAAAATCTCATCTCAAGTACTTATCAATAATGCCATAAAAGTCAGTACCAGACTGCAAGCCCGTCTTGGGAGCTATGATCGAAGAACTTGGCATTCTATTCGGTGAAGAGCGCGGGGGCCTGTCGAAGAAGGGCTCCCATGATGAGAAATCTCCGGATGACACGCCCCGGATTGTTCCCAGCTCGGCCCTAAGCCTGTCGCAGAACTCGTCGTACCTGATCTCCTCGCTCAGCCTCTGGATCTCCCACAGAGCCCGCCAGTGAACCCTCCATATGAGGCACGTACCGAGCACCAAGGCGTGGGTTGCGAGCATGCTCTTCTGCCTGAGGGAGCCTGCGATCTCGCCGTACCCCCTACGCGCCTCCTCGCTCAGGCCGTGCGCGTGGTCTGGTATGAGGGAAGCGGACCGCATAATTGAAAAGAGGGATTCGACTAACTAGGCCTCTGCCTGATCCCCAAGTAATAGGCGATGTTGGCGTATGGGTCTGACTTGGGCACTATCTTCCCCGGCTTCGCGCTAATGATGGTCGTCACCCCGGGCCCGTGGCCC
>JBGVSY010000104.1:0-2514 GCA_041862235.1 Nitrososphaeria archaeon
GTATAGTCATACTATTAGTGGCCGAACATGCGAGGATCTAGTAGTTTTCGACAGCTTGAAGTGTCAGATGCAAAAGGATGTACGCGAAGAACTTGTTCACCGGATGCGAGTATTCTTGGTGCAGGGCTATTCTCTGAATGAAGAGCTCTATCGATACCCATGTTCATAGTAGCCCTGTTTGAATGAACCCCTTCAACCCATATACTGGGATACAGGTGATCTCGAAGTCGATCGATGTGAACTTTAATTAGCGCCAGCTTTTCCGCAGCAGTTGGTATGGTTAAGGATCGATACGATGTTGCCGTGATAGGCGGTGGGCCGGGTGGGTACGTGGCCGCCATCAGAGCAGCTCAACTTGGCGGCAAGGTAGTCGTCATAGAGAAAGACAATCTTGGGGGAACCTGCACCAACTGGGGATGCATCCCCACGAAAGCTCTGCTGAGAACCGCGGAGCTGATCTCGGATATCAGGAGAGCCGATGAGTTCGGCTTAACCGTTCCCAAACCCGTTTACAATCTTAGAAAGCTAACTGAGAGAATGGACAGGATAGTTAGCCGTTTGGTCCAAGGAATAGAGTATCTGCTCAAGTCAAATAACGTGAAACTGCTGAAAGGCGTCGGCGTGGTTACTTCACCCAGAACGGTAACCGTAACCCAGGACGAGGAAAGCATCACACTTGACGCATCCAAGATGATAATAGCCACAGGGTCCGGAGCCAAGACACTTCCTATCCCCGGCACCGAGTCTTCTGGCGTGATCACAAGTGACAAAGCGCTACATCTGGAGGAAGTTCCCGCAAGTCTTGTCATCATAGGTGGTGGCCCCGAAGGAACGGAATTTGGGTGCATATTCAGTAGGCTGGGATCCAAGGTGACGATCGTGGAGATGTTGCCCAACCTGCTGCCCCTCGAAGATCGTGAAATGGGTGTGCGTCTGAATCACATCCTGACAAAGCAGGGTGTGAGGGTCCTGACAAAGACCTCGGTGAAGTCGATCTCAGAGGGCCAAGGCATGAAGAAGGTCCTCATTCAGTCGCCCAGCGGTGAACTCACGCTAGAAGGGGACAAAGTGCTGATGGCAGTCGGCAGATCGCCGAACGTTGAAAACATCGGCTTGGAAGAACTGAGCATCAAACATACCAAGAGCGGCATCGATGTTAACGACCGCATGGAAACGAACGTGAAAGCCGTCTACGCGATTGGCGACGTGGCCGGCGGGGGGCTGGCTCACGTGGCGTCTGAGGAAGGCATCGTTGCCGCTGAAAACGCCATGGGTCTTGATTCAAAGATAGATCTCCGAGTTGTTCCCAGATGCATCTACACAATTCCAGAAGTGGCTGCCGTAGGTATGACCGAAGACCAGGCTAAGGAGCAAGGTTACGACCTCTCGATCGGAAAGTTTCCTTTCACGGCAAGTGGAAGAGCCATAACCTTGGACGAAACAGAAGGCACAGTCAAGGTTCTCGCCGATAAGTCGACGAAGGAGATCCTTGGAGTGCACATCATAGGTCCAAGAGCCTCAGACATAATACCTGAAGCAGCTCTAGCTATGAAACTGGAAGCTACAACAGAGGACCTAGCTAGGACCATACATCCCCACCCTACCCTCTCCGAAGCCCTTAGAGAAGCAGCTCTCGACTGTGAAAGGACTGCCATACATATTGCAAGGCGAGAGCGGAGACAATAACGCGCATGGTTAATTGCATTGAATTGGAACCTTCCCTAGGACACTTGTTCTCTTTCCCCACGCTCTGTCAGGCCTGAATGGGGTCGATCCATGACGGTTTGGCTGTGGGATGTCTCCTAGGAGATGGGCCGAGTGTATAATTCACGACGCGTCGATCCATGAAGCACAAGTGTTTGTGGACCGGGCGGGATTTGAACCCGCGACCTCTCGGGCTCTTGGCCAGAGCATGCAAGCCGAGTGCGCCTCCAGGCTGCGCTACCGGCCCTCAAATGGGGATCGTCTTGACACGATGATTTATAGCTTTAAGAAGATGACGGCTGCTACTCCTGATCGATTGCTGTCGGCGTGGCTCACACGCGGTCTTTTGGCTTGACGTTCTTGTCGATCGACAGACACGTGTTCAAGCATTGTCGACGAAGTCGGATATATCGGCTCTCCGAGCGCCCTTTTTGGTCACATGTTCAATCGCTTCTTCGCTATCCCTTGGCCTGAGGTTTACACCTCGCGACGCATCCTCCAGCAGCACCACTTCGAATCCCGCCCTTAGGGCGTCGAGAACAGTATTCTTCACACAGTAGTCGGTTGCCAGACCTCCAACGAAGACGCGGTTCACACCTCTCTCTTTCAGAAGTGTCTCTAAGTCGGTTCCCTCAAAACCAGAATACGACTCACTATCAGGGTTCGCTCCCTTCGACATGACCCTGGTTCCTTTAGGTAATTTGAGATCGGGATGGAACTCGGCTCCATCTGTTCCCTGAACGCAGTGGGGGGACCATACACCGCCTCTCGATCTAAAAGATATGTGGTTGCTTGAATGCCAATCGCGGG
>JBGVSY010000105.1:0-3481 GCA_041862235.1 Nitrososphaeria archaeon
CTTTCCGTTGATCTGGCTGGGCTTGACATCCATCAAGCCGCGGGCGATACTCTTCGACAGGCCCTCATGGGCGTCGCTGTTCTTCGAACCCACTTTCGAGAACTATGTCGATGTCTTCTACAGGGAACAGTACGGGTTGCCCCCCGTGAGAACCTATTTCGAGATGTTGCTCTTGAACAGCATCCTGATCTCGCTGGCGAGCGTCGGTCTCTCGACGATGATCGGGACGCTTGCAGCCTGGGCGTTCTCGCGTTTCGAGATGAGGGGCAAGGGCACGATGATGTTCTTCATTCTGTCGACAAGGATGCTTCCCCCGATTGCGACACTTATACCTCTATACCTGCTGTACAGAGCCCTTGGGTTCATGTACACACATCACGGGCTGATTCTTCTCTACACCATGTTCACCCTTGCATTCTCTGTCTGGATGATGAAGGGATTTATCGACGAAATCCCAAAGGAACTGGAGGAGGCCGCCATGGTTGACGGACATTCCAGGCTTGGAGCCTTCTTCAAGGCTACATTGCCCCAGGCGTTGACCGCCATGGCCGCAACAGCGATGTTCTGTCTGATGACAGCTTGGAACGAATATGCGTTCGCTCTCGTGGTAACGGGTACCGACTGGACGCACGCACGTACTGCTCCGGTGCAGCTGGCGAAGACTTTCGGTGAATCGGGGTACAACTGGGGCCTCATCACAGCGTCTGAACTCATCTACCTAATACCCGTAGTCATCATAACGTTCATCATGCAGGAGTACCTCCTGAGGGGCATAACGTTCGGCACAATCAAGCGGTAGGCGAGGTCATGGGCATTGGCTCGAGTCTTACTTGAAAGCGTGACGCGTGAAAGAGGCATTCTCTGCCCTGTGCACAACCTCACGCTGGAAGTCAGGGACAAGGAATTCGTCTCGCTCCTTGCGCCGTCGGGCTCAGGAAAGACGACAACGCTCCGTATTGTTGCTGGACTGGAGCGCCCGGAGGAGGGCAGTGTCTGGATCGGTGACGAGGATGTCGGAGATATGACTCCAGCCGAACGGGACGTCGCCATGATATTCCAGACCTACGCCCTCTACCCTCACCTCTCCGTGCGCGAAAACCTGGCGTCGCCACTGAAGGTTAGGAAGACGCCGGAGTCCGAGATTGACAGAAGCGTCAGAGAGGTCTCCGAGATCCTACACATCGAGAACCTCCTCGACAAACGGCCTGTGACGTTGAGCGGAGGGGAGATGCAGCGAGTGGCGATAGGCAGGGCGCTCATCAGAAAGCCCAGGGTCTACCTCATGGATGAACCTCTCACCAACCTCGACGCAAAGCTACGCGTCGAGTTGAGGGCGGAGATGAAGAGGCTTCAGAAGGAGCTGGGTCAGACAACCATCTATGCCACCCACGATGAAGTCGAGGCACTGGCCATGTCAAATCGCATAGCCGTGCTCAACCGAGGCAGGCTTGTACAGTATGACACTCCAGAAGCAACCTACATGCACCCCAAGAACACTTTCGTGGCGAGGTTCGTCGGAACGCCAGCCATGAACATGATACCGTGCTCCCTCGAGGAGAAGCATGGAAGGAAGATCCTCCAAGCCGGTGACTTCGAATACGACATAACCGATCTTGCAGATGCTGTGCAAAGCAAGGCCACCAGCGAAGAACTGGTGCTCGGCGTGAGGCCCGCCCATGTTAGTCTGCACGTGAAGCCGCCCGTCGATGAAGGTATCCAGGCAAATGTCTACGTCGTTGAGCCGATGGGGCCGACGACAATCGTCGACGTGAAGGTCGGAGAGAATGTGTTGAAGGTCAAGGTTCCGCATCTCTTCGCGGGCAAGCCGGGCGACAACGTTTGGATCTCATTCAACCGTCAGTTGGTGCGCATATTCGATAGGAAGACTGGGGAGGCAATACTGTAGAGGGGGGAACAGGTTTGGCAAAGGTGGAGCTTGAGAACGTCACCAAGAGGTTCGGAAGCCTAACGGCTGTGGATAACCTGAGCTTGGCCGTCAAGGACAAGGAGTTCATGTGCATCCTAGGTCCGTCCGGTTGCGGGAAGACCACTACGCTTCGAATGATAGCGGGGTTGGAGAACCCTACCTCCGGACTGATATACATCGGAGACGAGGTCGTCAATGAGATGAGTCCCTCTGAGCGAGACATCGCTATGGTCTTCCAGTTCTATGCCCTCTATCCTGGGATGACCGTATACGAGAACCTCGCTTTTCCCTTGAAGGCACAGAAACTTGCCAAGAATGAGATCGACAGGATCGTCAGAGATACCGCTGAAAGACTGAACATATCCCAAATCCTGAAGAGGAAGCCTCACCAGATCACAGCCGGACAGGCGCAGAGAGCGGCGCTCGGCAGAGCGATCGTGAGGAAGCCCAGAGTATATCTTTTGGATGAGCCTCTGACCAACCTTGACGCAAGGCGCAGAGCTTACATGAGGGTAGAACTAAAGCGGCTTCAGAGGGAGTGGGAGCAGACGACCATCTACGTGACGCACGATCAGTTGGAAGCCATCGCGATGGCCGACAGGATTTTGATCATAGATAGAGGCGTGCTTCAGCAGTGCGACACTCCTGAAGGGGTCTACAATAGGCCCAGCAACCGCTTTGTGGCAGGTTTCGTTGGAAGCCCCCCAATGAACTTCATCGATTCTTCCCTCGTCGAGGTTGATGGACGTCTCCTGGCGGACTGCGGGCCGTTCAAGATAGATCTGTCACAGTTCAGGGATATTATGGGAAAGGAGCATAGTAGCAGTGAGGTCGTTCTGGGAGTCCGACCAGAGGACATGAAGACAACGAAGGAGAGCATCGACCCGGATTCCATTCAGGTTGAGGTTGAGGCAGTCGAACCAATAGGGGATGAGACCATATATGACGTTGCTATCGGAGAGATCCGTTTGAGGACGCTGGCAGCGATCCCCTTGGACATCCGGGCGGGTGAGGAAGCATGGCTGACCTTGGACAAGAACAAACTGCACGTCTTCGACAGAAGGACTGAGGAGGCTCTCCTGTAGGAAGATACGGAGGGATGCGGTGAACTTGGTGGTTGTGACCGCAAGAGCAAAGCTTTGGGCGGAAATTGTGAGCACGGCAATAGCGGTTTTCGGCCTAGTCTGCCTGTTCCAGCCTTTCACGATGAGCCTCTACAGCGTCGGAGGGATATTTCTCTGCCTAGGAGGAATAGCCTTCATAATAGCCGGGTTCATCCCCGAGGGGGCAGGGCTGAAGACTGTGATTCTGTACAGCGCGGCCGTCTTAGCTGTCATCTTCGGCTTCATCGGCTTGGGAATACTGCTGACTCCCACGTTCCTGGAATGGATCAGGTAGCCCTTGACCTCTGGAAAATCGATCGATCTGGGTCAACTCCTCTGGCCTTCCAGAGTCAAATAGCAGTGTTGGCCTTCACGGCTTTGCTCTGCCCGTGACTCCACGCCGATATGTTGGCTCAACCCAAGATATGTCTTTCACAGTGGAAGCGTGATC
>JBGVSY010000106.1:0-20412 GCA_041862235.1 Nitrososphaeria archaeon
GTAGGGCTGATCCCGAAGACGGCGCTCCTCGCCCTCGCAACCCTGCCACTGGAGGTCAAGGCTTCGATCGGCGCCCAGCGCCATTTCGACGATGTCGAGAGGCTG
Organism: Nitrososphaeria archaeon; assembly: GCA_041862235.1. Taxonomy (GTDB): domain Archaea; phylum Thermoproteota; class Nitrososphaeria_A; order Caldarchaeales; family JAVZCJ01; genus JBGVSY01. The sequence goes on from JBGVSY010000106.1 coordinate 106, forward strand.
GTGCCGGCCATGGGCCTGAACGTCGTCGCCACCTTGCTCTTGGGAGCTCTCCTGGCTGCAGGATACCTGGTGAACGGCTTCTTCTCACCGTTTTCTTAGGAAAAAATGTGGACGCGCCGATCGATCCTGGCGATGTCACACTGAGCATCGATCAACTAGGCTTCGAAGCAGATCTTGCTTGGCTGACTGAGCGTTCTGTTTATCCCTATCTCAGCGATCGCGGCTCCGTACTCGGCGATTCTCCTGAACCCCCACGCTATGGCCCTCAAGTCCGCGCACAGCAGGGGAACGGACTCGTCATCCATCCCGGTAGCCATCTGGCTCATGAGGGCCTCCTCCTTGGCTTGGACGACGTTCTTCGCCTCTATCGCGCTACTCGCAAGCTTGACGTCACCATTGAAGACGCAGCTCATTGCACGGTCGCATATTGTGAAGGCGAGCCCGCTAAGCTCTTGCAGGGAATCAGCCCATGAGCGAGGCATTCGGCCTCCCTTCTCAGAGATGCTGATCACGCGTCTCGCAATGATCTCCGCATAGTCCCCGATTTTCTCCAAGAACTTGGCGATTAGCCGGTCGTCAACAACCCACAGCCTGTTCCGAACACCAATCTTCTCGGCCATCTCCGGGTCCTGCTGAGCCGAGAGCAGAAGCCGCACGATGAGCCAATACATCTTGTCAGCCTGTTCCTCACGACGTATGACCAACTCAGCCAAGTCGGGGTCCAAATTCAGAAAAGCCTCAGCAGCCTCCTTGTGCATGGTCATGGACAGCGAGTGCAACCTCCGCATCACAACATCCAGCGGGAACTTCTCCGGGTCAATGGAACATTGCATCACAACCCGGTTGGGAGCCTCGTCTATCACGCCCAACCCCATCAGAATACTAGTCGCCGTCCTCACCTCCTCTAAGTGAGAGGGGCTGATCCGACGGGACGAAGTGACAACGATTTGATCCCTACCCAAAACATAGTTGCCAACTATCACTCTGGTCAGCATACCCTGCTCGTCACACAGATCCCCGTTTACAACGATGTCCCTTTGGTCCTTCTTGCGCTGCACCAGCGCACTGGGCATCAGCTCGAGCTGCCCGTTTTCTCCCCTCTCTATGATCACTACATCGCCTTTGACTAGCCCCACGTCCTTCACCCAGTCACTGGGCAGAGAAACAGCGAGGGTTGAATAGCCCACCCGCTGAACCTTCCTACCTTCAAGCCGCCCACACATGGATAGTCTATAGAAGCGTGATTTCGTCTATAGATAAAGGTGCGCCGAGGTAACCCCGCGAATCTTGTGGTTCAATCACCGACGTCCGTTGCGGTGCATAATATATTCCAGTATATAGAGTCTCCACGCTAAGTTAAAGTGCCTAGCGACTGCTGGCTGCAGCGGGGATACCGGTACATCAAGTGGGCGTTGTATTGGAGGTGTGATCTTGTTGAGTGAAGATCGATCGGTCTGCAACGGATCCTTGCTATGCAAGCCCTCTAGGTGATGCAACTTGGGGAGAAGTTCGGAGACCGGGCCATCGCTTCGTGTTTCCCAGCCGGTGAGGACGTCCAAGTCGCTGCCTACGCTCGTGGCTGAGCTGGAAAGCATGATCGGCAACCAGAGGCCGGGAAACTGCTATCAGTGTGCAAAGTGCACCAGCAGCTGCACGGCTTCCAAGTACATTGTGGAGTTTCGTCCACACGAGATAGTGAGCATGGTTCGCCTCGGCGTAGCACGCCAACTCCTGGAGTCGGACCTCATCTGGATGTGCGCCGGATGTCAAAAATGTGTTGAGTGCTGTCCGCAGGAGGTGTCTCCCTACGAGGTTCTCGTGGCGCTAAGGAACATCGCGTCGGAGATGGGGTTCATTCCGGAGGGGTACGTAAGAATGACGGGTACACTGCTCGAGAGAGGGCTGGTTCAACCGGAGCAGACCGCAGCAACGAGGAACTTGGAATTCTTCGATCGAGAGAGCCTGAAGCTGCCTGTCCTGTCGACGCCCTCGGATATGAAGCGGTTCTCATCTATCCTCAGAGAGGCGGGTTTTGACAAGATCGTCAGGAGGGGCAAAAGTTGAAGCTCGCGCTCTTCCTGGGCTGCACGATACCCACCGAGCAGTATGCCTTTGAGATCTCCGTAAGGGAGACGCTTCCCAAGCTCGGCGTGAAGCTCGTGGACATTAAGGGGGCGAGCTGCTGTGGCTGTCCACTGAGGTCGGTGAACGAGACCGGTTGGCTCTACCTATCAGCCAGGAACCTGGCTCAAGCCGAGGAAATGGAACTCGACGTCCTTCCCTTGTGCAACCTCTGCGAGCTCTCTTTCCAAGAGGTCAAGAAGCTACTAGCCTCAAGGCCTGACCTGAAGGAACGAATCAACTCACTCCTGGAAAAGGAAGGACTGTACTACAGGGGAGAGTCCCAGGTGAAGAGCCTCATGGGTGTCTTGTACGATGATGTTGGTCTGGAACGAATAGCCAAGTCGGTGAAGAGACCTCTCAACGGGATAAAGATCGCTGCTCACTACGGCTGCCACACACTAATGCCCAGCGAATATGAGAGGCCGGACGATCCTTGGAATCCTCACAAGCTGGAGGATCTAATACGAGCGGTCGGCGCTGAGACCGAGGACTACCGGGAGAAGTTGGCCTGCTGTGGGGCGCTCTTAGTTGCGTCGGCGGAAGACGCCTTGGCCCGTGTAGCCTGGTCAAAGCTGAAGGCGGTTGGAGACAGAGGCTTCGATGCCATGGCTCTTGTCTGCCCCTTCTGCCACAAGATGTTTGATGCTCGCCAGGAAGCCTTCAACCTGGCGGTGGGGCGAGAACGTGTAACTCTGCCTGTCTTCTACTATGTTCAGCTTCTCGGCTGGGCGATGGGGATCTCCGAGAAAGGCGTCGGGTTGAACCTGAACATGAGCCCTGCTCGAACGCTTCTACGAAAGGTCCGACGGAGGGGGAAAAGCTGATGGTGGAGCCGAGAATCGGAGTCTACGTGTGCCACTGTGGCCTGAACATCGCTGGAAGCGTCGACGTCAATGAGGTCGCGGAGCACGCATCCCATTTGCCTGGGGTTGTGATGGCCAGAGAGTATCGGTATGTTTGCTCAGACCCGGGGCAGCAGATGATCAGAGAAGACATAGATGGGGAGCAGCTGAACAGGGTTGTAGTTGCTGCATGTTCCCCTCGTATGCACGAGTTCACCTTCAGGAAGACGTTGCAGGAGGCAGGCCTGAACCCATACTTGCTGGAGGTGGCGAACATCCGGGAGCATTGCTCCTGGCCTCACGAGAAGGAGCCGGATCTCGCGACCGAGAAAGCGAAGGCCCTTGTGACGATGGCTGTAGCCAAGGCTCGGCTGGTGGAGCCGCTGCAAGCGAAGTCTGTGCCGGTTGAGAAATCCACGCTTGTAATCGGAGGGGGGATCGCGGGAATCTCCGCCTCTCTGAAGCTCGCGGCTCAAGGCTTCAAGGTCTACTTGGTTGAGAGGGAGCCGTCGATCGGGGGTCACATGGCCCAGCTTGACAAGACCTTTCCCACACTTGACTGCTCAGCTTGCATCCTAACCCCTATGATGGTGGATGTCTCCCGCAACCCCAACATCGAGTTGCTGGCATACTCCGACGTGAAGGGGGTCGACGGCTACGTTGGAAACTTCAAGGTGACTGTTCGAAGGAAGCCGCGGTACATCGACGAGGAGAAGTGCACCGGCTGTGGCACCTGCGCAACGAAGTGCCCAGCGAAGGCGCCGAACGAATTCGACTTTGGGAGCGGAACCCGGAAGGCAATATACGTTCCCTTCCCGCAGTCAGTTCCACTGAAGTACACCATCGACCCTGAGGATTGCCTCTATTTCCAGAAAGGCATCTGCAAGGTTTGCGAGAAGTTCTGCGAGGCAGGCGCCATAGATTTCGCTCAGCAGCCCAGGGACGTGGAGCTCTCAGTCGGCACAATAATCGTGGCTACAGGCTTCGACCCGTTCGACCCGACTCTCGTTCGGGAATACGGGTATGGCAGGTTCAAGAACGTGATCACTGCCATGGAGCTTGAGAGGATGAGCGACGCCTCCGGCCCGACGCATGGTAAGATTCAACGTCGATCTGACGGTGAGGCACCTAGGAACGTGGCCTTCATCCTCTGCGTTGGGTCCAGGGAGGAAAGGAAGGAGGGCGTCCAGTACTGCTGCCGCATCGGGTGTACAGCCGCCTTGAAGGAGGCGTTCATGCTGAAGAACAAGCTGGGTGACGATGTTCAGGTCTTCATCTGCTATACGGACCTCAGAGCCTTTGGCAAGGGGCAGGAAGAGTTCTATCGAAAGGTGAGAGATCTCGGAGTGCGGTTCATACGTGGAAAACCGACCGAGATCCATGAGGAGGCCGACGGCAGTCTCGTCTTCGACGTGTTTGACACCGCGACGAACATGTTTCTCGAGGTGGATGCCGACCTGCTGGTTCTAATGACTAACTTGGTTCCAAGCCGAGGCACCGAGGAGCTGAGCAGGATACTGAAGATCCCCCTAGGGCAAGACGGCTTCTTCATGGAGCTCCACCCCAAGCTCCGCCCAGCTCAAACAGCGATCGATGGAGTACATCTGGCGGGAACGGCTCAGGGACCCAAGGATATCACGGACTCCGTTTCACATGCAGGCAACGCCGCAGCTGCGGCTGCAGCCCTGATGGCGAGTGGAGAACAAACTGTTGAGCCCATAGTGGCAAGCGTCAACCCCGACCTGTGCCGAGGCTGCGGTCGATGCGAAGAGATCTGCGAGTATGGAGCCATACAGGTGCAGGAGGTGCAGCCCTTCAAATGGGCTCGCGTTCTCGCGGCTAATGTTAACGAGGCTGTTTGCAGGGGATGCGGCGCGTGCGCAGTGGCCTGTCCAACGGGGGCGATATCAATGAAGCACTACACCGACCGGCAGATACAGGCGATGATAAGGGCAGCAGTGGAGGCGTAGAAAGGTGGATGCAGAGCCAAGAATTGTTGCGTTCATGTGCAACTGGTGCAGCTACGCGGGCGCGGACCTCGCGGGAACAAGCAGAATAGCCTACCCAACCAACATCAGGCTAATACGAGTGATGTGCAGCGGCCGCGTCAACCCATCGTACGTGCTGGAGGCACTCGAACTGGGGGCGGACGGCGTGCTCGTCTCAGGATGCCATCCGGGTGACTGCCACTACATAAGCGGAAACGAGAAGGCCGAGAAGAAGATGGGGATGACGAGCAAGCTGCTCTCCATGCTGGGCGTCGGGACTGACAGGCTCCGCCTGGAGTGGATCTCGGCTTCAGAGGGAGAGAGGTTCGCCGAAGTCGCGAGGTCTTTCACGGAGGCTCTGAGGAAGAAGGGGCCAAGCCCGCTGAAACCTCGGCGCGCTGAACTGCCTCAGGGATCCTCCCAGGCCATCGAAGAGGCTATTTCCGCAACCAATGTCCGCCAGTGCCTGGACTGCGGAAAGTGCTCCAGTAGCTGCTCGGTGGCTCGCATCAACGACGATTACTCGCCGAGAAGAGTGGTGGAGCGTTTCTTGCTGGGAATGGAGAAAAAGATGCTCTCAAGTAGGGAGCTGTGGATGTGCACCGGTTGCTATCTTTGCAGGGAGCGCTGTCCATCAGATGTCAGGTACCCCGAGTTCTTGGCGAAGGTTAGAGCCCTTGCGGATCCCGAGATCAAGGGCGAACTCTGCGCTCATGGAGGCATGCCACTCTCCGTCTCTCGGATCATGATTACCCCTGGCCTAACCCAAGACAGGATGGCGTGGCTGCCCCCCGAAGCGAAAGTCGCCGAGAAGGGCGACCTCCTCTACTTCGTCGGATGCTTACCCTACTTCGACGCGATCTTCGAGGACATCGAGCTCAACACTGTTGCCACCCCACAGAACGCCGTGCGCATATTGAACCTCCTTGGGGTCAACCCGGTAGTGATGAAAAACGAAAGGTGCTGCGGACACGACCTCCTCTGGACGGGAGACCACCAAAGCTTCGACAGGCTGGCCAAGATGAACGTGGCAGAAATAAGAGCCTCGGGGGCCAAGAAGGTGGTGACAACCTGCGCAGAATGCTACCGAACCTTGGCCAAAGACTACCCGGAGGTTGTCGGCGAACAGGGCTTCGAGGTTGTTCACTTCTCTCAGTACCTCGCAGAACTGATCGAGAACCATCGGGTGGAGTTCAAGAAACCCCTGGCGAAGAAGCTTGTGTACCATGACCCGTGCCGGCTGGGGCGCCACATGGGAGTGTACGACGCGCCCAGAAGAGTTCTTCAGAGCATTCCAGGAGTGGAGCTTGTGGAGATGGAGAACAGCCGAGAAGCTGCTAGATGCTGCGGCGTCAGCTCTTGGTTGGCATGTAGCAAGTACTCGAAGGAATTGCAGCGAGGAAGGCTGACGGAAGCCAAAGAAACCGGGGCGGAACTGTTGGTCACGGCCTGCCCAAAATGCCAGATCCACTGGAAGTGCGTTCTGACCGAGAAACCCGAGGTCAAGCCCGCGGGTATCGACATAGACTTCTCGGATCTGGCGACGGTTGTCGCGGACAGCATCGGGGTGACTTAGGATGGAGAGCGGTGAAGCGCTGATTTGTATTGTTATCTGCTGTCTGATGAGATCACACGAAGCCGGAAAGAGGTGTGTACATTGAAAGAAAAGAAAAGAGCCGCTGAGGATCTTCTCAGAAAACTACTAGATGTTGAGAAGCTCAAGTACTGCCAAGATTGTGGTGCGTGCACAGCAAGCTGCTCCATGGCAAAAGCGATTCCTGAACATTACAACCCCAGAAATCTTCTGCTCAAGGCCGTGCTTGATTACGATAGAGTGCTGAAGGAAGATGAGGTTTGGCTATGCGCATGGTGTTACAGATGCTACGAAAGATGCCCGCAAGGACTGAAGCCGACAGAGATCTTCCTCTTGACGAGGAACTTTGCTGCCGAGAAGGAGATGCTCCCCGATTCCTACCAGGTTCTCATCAAGCAAATACTCCGAACCGGGAGAGTGATGGAGTGCACAACAGAAATCGACGAGTTAAGGGAGTCCTACGAACTACCGAAGATCGGCCCTACAATCTCGGAGCGGGCAATGGACGACATCAAGAGAATAACTGAGGAAACTTTTGTTAGGAGGCTCAGGCAATGAAACTAGAATACGCGCTCTTCACCGGATGCGTAGCTCCAATCAGGGAATTTGGCTTTGAAATCTCTGCGAGAAAAGTCCTGGAAGCCCTGGACATAAGCGTCACGAGCACACCGGACTTCAGCTGCTGCATGCCGGCCTGCCTCGTCAGCTCCGCAGACTACGCCACCGGCCTTGCGCTCACCGCTAGGAACATCTGCGTCGCGGATGAAATCGGACTGGATATCTTGACCTTGTGTGCTAGCTGCTTTGGGAATCTTTCGAGGGCAAAGCACCTCCTTGCTGAAAACGCAGACCTAAGACGCGAGGTTAACCGAATCTTGGCCCTAGCGGGGAGAACGTACTCTGATAGACCAAAGATCGAACACGTGGTAACAGTCCTGTACAAAGACATTGGTCTCCAAGACCTCAAGAAAGCGGTGAGCAGACCATTGAAGGGGGTCAAAGCAGCTCCGTTCTATGGCTGCCACCTCATCTTGCCCTATGACTACGGAAGGTTCGACGATCCCGAGTTCCCGGTTAAACTTGATCAGCTTATACAGGCCACGGGTGCAGACAGTGTTAGCCACCCTGAGAAAGCATCGTGCTGCATTGGGTGCGGATCTTTCTTCGGCGGTGTCTCCGAGGATGCAGCGGTTCGTCTTGCAGACATCATTCTCAGCAGCGCGAAGAAGAATGGAGCGGACTGCGTGATTACCACTTGTCCTTTCTGCCTGATGCAGCTCGAACTAGGTCAGATCAAGATGATGCAGGCCGGTGGAAAGCAATTCGATCTACCCGTGCTCCATTACGTTGACCTACTGGGTCTTTCGCTGGGAATGGAAGCTGATGACTTGGGTATGGATCTTCGCAGGATGGATTCATCGCATCTGCTAGAGAAAATCGGTGATTGATCCTTGGAGAAAGGCTCTGTCTTAGTCGTCGGAGGAGGAATCGCAGGGATACAGGCTGCGTTGGACTCTGCAGACCGAGGGTTCAAGGTCTGCCTGATTGAGAAGTCTCCAAGCATAGGAGGCCGCATGGCTCAACTGGACAAGACGTTTCCGACAATGGACTGCTCAATCTGCATCCTTGCGCCCAAGATGATTGAGTGCTATCGTCACCCAAACATTGAGCTGCTAACATACTCGGAAGTAGAGAAGGTAAGTGGCTCAGCCGGCGCCTTGAAGGTGACTGTTCGAAGGAAGCCGCGGTACATCGATGAGGAGAAGTGCACCGGCTGCGGAGACTGTACGAAAGATTGTCCGGTGAAGCTGCCTAGCGAGTTCGACATGAAGCTGAGGAATAGGGAAGCGATATACAGGCCTTTTCCTCAAGCCATCCCAAACGTTTTCACGATCGACAAGAGAGGAATCACACCGTGCAGGGCAGCGTGTCCAGCTGGAGTGAACATCCAAGCCTACGTCACCTTGACGGCGCAGGGCAAGTTCGAGGAAGCCTTGGAAGTCATCAGGAGAAACAATCCCTTGCCCGCGGTCTGCGGTAGAGTCTGCTTTCACCCATGCGAACAGGAGTGTGGGCGGGGAGAGATCGACGAACCTGTAGCAATAAACCCCATCAAACGCTTCTTGTCGGACCATGAGCGGACCGCAAAGAGAAAGGTAGAGAGAGCCCCGATCACTCGAAAGCAGAAGGTAGCCGTGATTGGCGCTGGCCCCGCAGGCCTCGCGGCCGCCTACCAGCTCGTAAAGAAAGGGTATGCCACCGCCGTCTTTGAGTCTCTTCCGGAAGCCGGTGGGATGCTAAGGATCTCTCTTCCCAGATATAGGTTGCCAAGGGAGGTGCTCGACGCAGACATCCGCTACATAACAGACCTGGGGGTAGAGATAAGGACCAACACAGTCGTCGGCAGAGACATAGCGATCAACGGGCTCCTGAAGGATGGGTACAACGCGGTCTTCGTAGCCACCGGGGCTGGAAAAAGTCGAAAGCTGCAGATAGAGGGTGAAGACCTCAAAGGCGTTGTAGACGCTCTCGATCTTTTGACGAAGGCGAGCCTAGGCGGCGCAGTTGAACTGGGGAAGACCGTTGCGGTGATCGGAGGAGGCAACGTCGCCATCGACGCCGCCAGGGCTGCCCTGAGGCTCGGGGCCAAGAAGGTCATCATCCTGTACAGAAGATCGAGAAAGGAGATGCCTGCGAGCCCCGAGGAGGTCGAGGAAGCGGAGAACGAAGGCGTTGAGATCCGCTTCTTGGTGTCGCCGAAGAGGGTTCTGGGCAAAGCCGGAAAGGTCTCGGGCTTGGAATGCATCCGCATGAAGCTCGGTCCGCCTGACAAGACAGGGAGGAGACGCCCGATTCCCATCGAGGGCTCAGAGCACGAGGTCCCCGTTGACACGGTCATTCCCGCCGTCGGCGAGACACCCGACGTCTCCGTCCTGCCTGACGATATCGAGATCATGGAGAGAGGCACCGTGGATGTCGATCCCCTGACCCTTCAGACCAGTCGCCCAGAAGTCTTCGCCGGGGGAGACGCCGTCTCAGGCCCCGCCACCGTGATCGAAGCAATCGCCGCAGGTAACAGAGCCGCCGTTTCCATCGACCGATATCTTAGGGGCGAAGACCTCAAATCGGGAAGAGAAGATGAACTCAAACTCAAATTGATCGACCGATCAGAGGTGCCCAAAGAGGCTAGGGAGAAGAAGAAACGCCAGGTCATGCCCTGTCTTGCAGTCGAGCGGAGACTCGCCGGTTTCGATGAGGTCAACCTCGGCTTCACTGAGGAGATGGCGGTTGAGGAAGCGAAGCGATGTCTCATGTGCGGAGGATGCTGTGAATGCCTGGAATGTGAGAAGCTCTGTGAGGCGAAGGCGATTGTACACAACCAAAACGCAGAGCTGCTCGAAATAGACGTGGGCGCCATCATACTGGCGACGGGCTTTGTTCCGTTCGACCCGTCGGAGATCAAGGAATACGGATACGGGAGGTTCAAGAACGTCCTGACCGCCCTGGAGTTCGAGCGTCTGGTAAATGCCTCAGGGCCGACGGGCGGGAAACTGTTGAGACCATCAGACGGCAACGTGGCGCACAGAATAGCGTTCGTCCAATGCGTGGGCTCAAGGAGCCAGAGCAAGGGGGTGCCCTACTGCTCAAGTGCCTGCTGCATGTATGCCACGAAGGAAGCCATCCTCGTTAGGGAGCACGACCCGAGGTCGGAGGTCCACATATTCTACATCGACCTCAAGGTCTTCGGGAAAGGGTTCCAGGATTTTGTGGACAGAGCTCAGAAGGAATGGGGGGTCAAGTACATCAGGGCGCGCCCTGGGGAGATAAGGGAGAACCCCGAGACGAAGGATCTCATCGTCTGGTACGAGGACATCACTGCCAGAAACGTCAAGAGCATGACCGTAGACCTTGTCGTCCTCTGCACCGGCTTGCTCCCGAGACCCGAAAACGCTGAGCTCGCCGAGACGCTGGGGACGAGCCTCGATCAATACGGCTTCTTCAAGTCAAAGGACCTCATGACCGCTCCCCTCGACAGCGAAGCTTCTGGTGTGTTACTGTGCGGGTACTGTCAAGGGCCCAAAGACATACCCGAATCGGTGACTCAGGCCAGTGCCGCTGCGGCGAGAGCCGCCGAGATAGTTGTATCGCATGGAAGGGGGTGGAAGCGATGAGCTCGGAGGATCTCCGGATAGGAGTGTTCATCTGCCACTGCGGCACCAACATCGCGGGCGCCGTCGACGTTCCAAAAGTGGTGGAGTTCGCAAGCAAGATCCCGGGAGTTGTGCACGCCGAAAACAACCTCTACACATGCTCTTCGGATGGAATTGCAAAGATTCAAGATGCGATAAAGGAGCACCGTCTCAGCAGGGTGGTCGTTGCTTCTTGCACACCCCGAACCCATGAGCCTCTCTTCATGAATACCTGTGAGGAAGCGGGCCTCAACAAGTACCTGTTCCAAATGGCCAACATTAGGGAGCACTGCTCCTGGGTGCATTCACACGAGCCGGAAGAGGCAACTGAGAAAGCGAACGAGATTGTGGCGATGGCGGTGGCCAAGGCAAAGTACCTCGAGCCTCAAACCGAGGCTGAGATAGAGATACAGCCGTCCACCCTGGTGATCGGTGGTGGAGTGGCAGGCATGACAGCGGCCGTATCCCTGGCCCAACAAGGCTTCGACGTCTACCTCGTCGAGAAGGACAAAGAACTCGGCGGCATGCTGAAGAAACTGAACAAGCTCTTTCCGGGTGACAGGGACGCTCAAGATGTACTGCAAGAGATGAAGAAAACGGTCGTATCGATGGACAGGATCAGCGTGTTGACCTCGACGAACGTGAAGGACGTCAGTGGATTCATCGGAAACTTCGAGGTCAGACTCATGGGAAACGGTGAAGAGGAAAGAGAACTGAAAGTCGGCACGATAGTTGTGGCAACGGGGGCAGACTACTTCGAGCCAGTGGGCATGTACGGCTACGGTGAACACTCCAATATCGTAACTCAGCTTCAACTCGAAGACAAGCTCCGATCGGGGACGCTCGGAACCCCTCAGAGGGTCGTCATGATTCAGTGCGTGGGCGCGAGAGAGGCTGAGGGAAGATCCTACTGCTCCAGGATATGCTGCACCGAAGCCTTGAAGAACGCCATGCTCATCAAGGAGCAGAGCCCTCCCACAGATGTCTACTTCCTCTGCCGCGATGTCCAGACATACGGGGTGGAGTACGAGAACTATCAGTGGATGGCAAGGGAGAGAGGGGTTCGCTTCGTTCGGTACCTCCAAGACAAGCCTCCAAGCGTGGAGTTCAGGCCCGGGGAGAGAACCAGGGTAAAGGTCTACCATGCTCTCCTCGGAGAAGACATCGAGCTGGATGCAGACCTAGTCGTTCTCTCAACACCCTTGATCCCCGCACAGGGCTCCAAGGATCTCTCACAATTGCTCAAGGTGCCCCTTGACGCCCACGGCTTCTTCCTAGAGGCCCATGTCAAGCTAAGACCGGTTGACTTTGCCACAGACGGGATCTTCGTCTGCGGAACTGCTCACTCCCCCAAGGATGTTGCAGAAAGCGTTTCTCAAGCCTACGCCGCAGCATCCCGAGCCTCCATCCCCATGTTCAAAGGAAAGGTCAAGACGCCAGCGATCACCGCCGCCGTTGACAAAGAGCTCTGCGTGGGCTGCAGACTCTGCGAGGATCTCTGCAGATTCGGGGCACACGTCATCGAAGACGGCAAGTCAAGGGTCATCGAAGCCTTGTGCAAGGGCTGCGGAGTCTGCGCCGCAGGGTGTCCCCAACATGCGATAACGATGAAGCACTTCCAAGACAAGCAGATCATGGCAGAGATAGTAGCAGCTTTTGCGAGGTGACGAGGACATGGAGACTGTGACGGAAACCAAGGCTTACCAGCCTAAGATCCTTGCCTTCACCTGCAACTGGTGCAGCTACGCGGGCGCAGACCTAGCTGGAACAAGCAGAATCAGCTACCCCACAAACGTTCGGCTGATTCGAGTCATGTGCAGCGGAAGAGTGGACCCAGTCTTCGTGCTGGAGGCTTTCAGGCGAGGCGCTGACGGTGTGCTAGTGACAGGATGCCATCCAGCGGACTGCCACTACATCGACGGCAACAAGCACGCTGAGGTCCGAGTCAACTACCTGAAGAAGTGTTTGGAGGAGATCGGGTTAGAACCGGAGCGCCTTCGCCTAGAATGGATCTCGGCTTCAGAGGGAGAGAAGTTCGCCAGCACGGTGAGGGAGATGGTTGAGGTGGCGAAGAAGCTAGGCCCGAACCCCCTGCGGAGAAGGGAGGACTCGACATGACTGAGCAGCCTGCAGTTCTGGTGATCGGCGGCGGAATCACAGGCATCCAGGCTGCGCTTGATGCGGCCGAACTGGGCACCAAGGTCTACATTGTGGAGCGCAAGCCCAGCATAGGCGGACACATGGCCATGCTCGACAAGACATTTCCGACCATGGACTGCTCAGCCTGCATCCTGACTCCCAAGATGGTAGACGTCACGAGACACCCCGACATCGAGCTCCTGACGTACAGCGAGGTTCAGAAGGTGAAGAAGAATGGCAGAGGCTTCAAAGTGCAAGTGCTCCGAAAAGCTCGCAAGGTCGATGAATCCAAATGCACGGGCTGCGGCATATGTGCGATTCACTGCCCCGTTGAAGTGCCCAACGAGTTTGACCAAGGCCTCGGCATCCGAAAGGCGATATACGTACCGTTTCCCCAGGCTGCTCCTCTGAAATACACAATCGACGAAGAGCACTGCATGGAATGTGAGCTCTGCAAACGCGTCTGCCAGAGCGTAGCCATCGACCTGGATCAGCAACCTCAGACCGTCGACCTATCGGTGGGATCGATCATAGTGGCCACCGGATTCCAAGCCTTCGACGCAAGGAAGAAGCATGAGTACGGCTACGGCAGATACCCGAACGTAGTCACGAGCCTCGAGCTCGAGCGACTTCTCAGCGCCTCCGGCCCCGTGGCCGGCCACATACTCCGACCGTCAGATGGCCGCATTCCCAGGAGGATAGCCGTCGTCCAATGCGTGGGCTCCCGTGATCGACAAATAGGCAACCCCTACTGCTCCCGGGTCTGCTGCATGTACGCCATCAAGAACGTCATACTGTTGAAGGAGCACGTGATCAACGTTGACGTAAGCATATACTACATGGACATTAGGGCCTACGGCAAAGGGTTCGAGGAGTTCTATCAGAGAGCCAGAGAAGAGTTCGGCATCCGTTTTGTTCGAGGAAGGGTTTCAAGGATCATGGAGGTCCCTGAAACGAGAAACCTGATCATCCGTGCAGAAGACACAGACACCGGAAAGATCTTCGACCGGGAGTTCGACATGGCTGTGCTGTCCGTAGGTCTCTCGCCGGACGAAGGGATCAGAGCGTTGGGGCAGATGCTGGACATACCCTTGGATGAGGATGGCTTCGTCGAGGAAATGGATGTGAAGACAGACCCAGTCAGGACGCCGGTTGAGGGCATCTTCGTCGCCGGCGTTGCCGAAGGCCCAAAGGACATCCCAGACAGTGTCGCTGACGCCAGTGCGGCTGCGATGCGCGCAGTAACCTACGCTCGGGCGGGTGAGGCCAGGTGACTCAGGAAGCCGAGAAGCCTAGGGTCGGAGTCTACATCTGTGGGTGTGGACTCAACATAGCCGGCGTGGTTGACGTAAAAGAGGTGGCTGAATACGCCGCCACTCTTCCGGACGTGGCTGTCGCCAGAAGCTATGTCTACATGTGTTCAGAACCCGGACAAGCCCTGATCAGGAATGACATCCATGACCTGAAGATAAACAGGGTTGTGGTTGGGTCTTGCTCCCCCCACATGCATGAACCCACATACAGGAGGCTGGTTGAGGAGGAGGGGCTGAACCGCTACATCTTTGAGATGGCCAACCTGCGGGAGCAGGTGTCGTGGTGTCACGCCCATCACCACATAGAGGCGACTGAGAAGGCGAAGGACCTGATAAGGATGGCTGTGGCCAAGGCTCGACTGCTGCAGCCTCTGGAGAAACGGGAGGTTGAAGTGGAAGCCAGAGGACTAGTGGTCGGGGGAGGCGTGGCAGGTCTCAGGGCTGCGCTCGACATCGCCGAACGGGGATTCCAAGCCTGCATTGTTGAGAGAAGTCCGTTCATAGGTGGCAGGGCGACTCAGCTGAACAGAGTGATATTGACCGACCAGGACGCGCTCGACGTGGTCGGCCCGTTGATTGACCAGGCGGGGGAGAACCCGAACATCACGATCTACACCAACTCGGAGTTAGAGGAGGTAGGGGGTTACATAGGCAACTTCGAAGCCTCGATCACTCAGAAACCACGCTATGTCTCCCCGAAGTGCACCGCATGCGGCAGGTGCGCAGAGGTCTGTCCTGTTGAGGTTCCTGATGAGTTCAACATTGGGCTTACGAAGAGGAAAGCCATCTACATGCCGTACCGACGTGCAATCCCTCCCACATACGTCGTGGACGATGCCGCTTGCACGCGCTGCGGAGAATGCGGTAAGGTCTGCGAACCCAACGCAATCGACTTGGGCGAGAAGCCGAACAACATCAAGGTTCGAGCTGGAACGATCATAGTAGCCAGCGGCTTCGATCCCCTACTTCCCGACGGACTATACGGGTTCGGAAAATGCAGGAACGTCGTCACACAGCTTCAGCTCGAGAGGATACTGAGCAAGACCTATCCAGCCGCTGAGGATGTCTACAATCCCTTTGCCGACGAATCTCCCAAGAACGTGGTCTTCATCCTCTGCGCCGGTTCGAGAAACGAGGAACACCCATACTGCTCCCGCATCTGCTGTACCGTCGCGCTCAAGAATGCTAAGCTGATCAAGGAGACCAGCCCGGAGTCTAGGGTCTCCATCGCTTATCGCGACATCCGGGTGTTCGGGAAACGTCAGGAGGAGTACTATGAGGAGGCTAGAAGGACAGGCATGGCCTTATTCAGGTACCTGCCGGAGAGGCCTCCCCTCGTCGAGGGGGAATCCCCCGACGGACGCCTCTCCGTTAGCATCGACGATCCCACTCTTGGACGCGAGGTCAAGATCTCAGCCGACCTGGTGGTTCTCGCAGAGCCCATGCTGGCAAGGGCTGACTCAGCAGAGCTAGCCGCCAAGCTGGGCATCTCCCGGACGGCGGACAACTTCTTCAGAGAAGCACACCCAAAGCTCCGTCCACTCGACACCCCGACAGACGGAGTGTTCCTCGCAGGGGTGGCTCAAGGACCCAGAGACATCGCTGAAAGCATCGTCCAGGGTAGCGGAGCAGCGGCCAGAGCGACTATTCCCATCTCGAAGGGTCGGGTCGAGATCGAGCCCATCATAGCGCAGGTTGACGTTGACCTATGCGGAGGCTGCAAGATCTGTGAAAGCCTCTGCGAGTACGGCGCCATCAACGTCGAAGAGGATGAAGCGGGCAAGATGCGCGCCAAGGTCACCGAGGCTGCGTGCAAGGGCTGCGGAGTCTGCGGGGCCGCCTGCCCGACGAAGGCGATCACCATGCTCCACTTCACAAACGATCAGGTGATGGCGCAGGTCAGAGCGGCTCTCCGAGAGGAGGTGGCGACATGAGCGAGTTCTCCCCGAGGATCGTGGGCTTCCTCTGCAACTGGTGCAGCTACGCGGGCGCAGACCTCGCCGGCTTGAGCCGGTTAGAGTACCCCACAAACATCAGAATAGTCCGCGTGATGTGCAGCGGCCGGGTTGACCCCGCGTTCATAATAGAGGCCTTCAAGGAAGGAGCGGACGGCGTGCTCGTCGCAGGATGTCACCTGCCCTCCGACTGCCACTACATAGCCGGCAACTTCAAGGCGAACCGTCGGATAGCGCTGCTGAAAAGGGTCTTGGAGCAGTTCGGCATCGAGCCTGAAAGGCTGCGCATCGAATGGGTGTCAGCGTCAGAGGGCCAAAAGTTCGCCATGGTTGTGACCAAGATGGTCGAGGACCTGAAGAAACTAGGGCCAAGCCCTATGCGTCCAGGGGGTGGAGACGGTGTCTGAGGCCTTGAGGAGGAAACTGGACGCCGCGATCGGCGCCTTCAGAGACGAACGCCTGCGCTGGCTCGTGGGGAGGAGCGAGGAACTCGTCCTCTCAGGCAAGATGTCAAGGGAGGAGTTCGACGATAGGGTCGGCGCCATCCTGCAGACAGAGATCGAGCGTTGGCTAATCCTCAACGAGCTGAAGACCAAGGGACCTCAGACGATAGAGACGCTGTCGCGGACCCTCGGTCTCACTCACCGAAGAATCTTAGAACACATGATAGCAATGCGATGGCTGGGACGGGTCTCCGTCGTCGAGGAAGAGGGCGACTGGTACCTGTACGCCGCGACTGGGAGCCCGGAGACCGCGACTGAGGAGGAGACGAAGAGATGAGCGAGAAGATCAAGGCAATGCCGGGAAAATCGTCGAAAACGGCTCTCGTCTTGTCGGAGACAGATCCGGCATTCAGAAAGCAGGTAGAGGCTATCGAAGGTGCAGACAGGCTGAGTGCCTGCTTCCAGTGTGGAACCTGCACCGCTGACTGCCCTGTCAGCAGGCAGACAGAGGAGTTTCACCCCAGGATCATAGCGAGGATGGCGAAACTCGGAGCCAAGAATGAGTTATTCGGAGGCGACACACTCTGGCTGTGTGCAAACTGTTACACATGCTACGAGAAATGCCCGGAAGACGTGAAGCTGACAGAGATAATCGTCGCTCTCAGAAACCTCGCCGTAAGGGAAGGTCACGTCCACCCCGCGTTCAAGGCCCAGATGGAGCTCATCGCCAACAAGGGTGCGGTCTACGAGGTCACGGAGATAGAGAACGAGCTGAGGGAAACCCTGGGCTTACCCCCTATTCCCGCGGCGAACGCCAAAGACGTCAGGACGATCATGAAGAAGACTGGGTTCGACAAGCTGACAGGGATAGACCTGGAGAGCGAGTGAGATGACAAGTAAGTACGCGCTCTTCCTCGGATGTACCATCCCCGTTAGGGCAAACGCTTATGAGGTCGCCACCAGGAAGGTCGCCGAAAAGCTGGGGCTGGAACTCATCGACATGAATGGGGTTCGGTGCTGCGGCTCACCTGCCATGGAGTCGCTGGATCGTCAGACAGCCCTAGCCGTTGCGGCGAGATCGATCTGTGAAGCGGAGAAGATGGGGTTAAACATGATGACGCTCTGCAATGGTTGCGCAGAGGTGCTGGGAAAGGCAAACAACACCTTGAAGAAAGACCCAAAGCTTCGAGAAGAGATCAACTCGATCCTCTCTGAAGTGGAACATGAATTCAAGGGAGGCATCGAAGTCAAACACCTGGTCAGAGTGCTTACGGAGGACGTCGGACTCGAAGCGATCAAGACCACGATAACGAAGCCTTTTGGCGCCCTGAGGGTGGCTGTACACCCCGGCTGCCACATGATGCGTCCTTCGGACGTTGTTGGCTTCGACGACCCCCTAGAACCCACGGCCCTGAGAAATTTAGTCGAACTCACCGGGGCAGAGACAGTTCACTTCCCAGATGAGACGGAGTGCTGCGCAGCCTCGGTTCTTGCAGTGCGAGAAGATCTCGCCACCGAGATAGCGAGAAAGAAGATCGCCGTGGCAGTCAAGTACGCTGACATCATGGTCACAGCCTGCCCGTTCTGCTACCTCATGTACGAGGTGAGTCAGCTCACAGCAGAAGAGATGCTGAAGCTTCCGGTTGTCCACTATCCCCAACTACTGGGCCTCGCCATGGGGATGGGTTACGACGACCTTGCCATGGGCGAGAATCGGATTGACTACTCAAAGATGAAGGAGTTTCAAACCTAGTGTAGAGGTGTGGAAGCGTTGGGAGAGAAAGAGAAACTCAAGTTTGCTTTCTACTGGGCAGCGAGCTGCGGCGGCTGCGAGATAGCGGTCCTAGACATCAACGAGAAGATCCTGGACGTCGTGAACATCGCTGACATAGTCTTCTGGCCAGTAGCCATAGACATCAAGTACAAAGACGTGAAAGCAATGCCGGACAAGAGCATCGACGTCTGCTTCTTCAACGGATCCATCAGAACAGCCGAACAGGAATCGATAGCGAAGCTGCTAAGAGAGAAAGCAAAGGTTCTGGTAGCCTTCGGAGCATGTTCACACGAGGGCGGCATACCCGGATTGGCAAACCTGCACAACAGAAAGGAGATCTTTGAGAGAGCCTACTTGACTACACCGTCGACAGCCAACCCTCAGTCTGTCACTCCTCAGCTGAAGGCCAAAGTCAAGGAGGGAGAGCTGACTATCCCCGAGTTCTACGACACCGTGAAGAGCCTCGACCAGACGGTCGACGTGGACTACTACCTCCCTGGCTGCCCACCGCCCGTGGGCTTGATTGCAAACGCCGTTGAAGCCATAGCGAAGAACCAGCTGCCGCCCAAGGGATCGGTCCTCGCCCCCACGACATCTGTGTGCGACGAGTGTCCTAGGGAGAAGGACAAGAAGAAGATCTCCAAGATCTACAGGGTCTACGAGAAGGCACCTGAACCAGAGAAATGTTTGTTGGAGCAGGGCATAATATGCATGGGGCCAGCCACCAGAGCCGGCTGCGAAGCACAATGCCTCCAAGCGGATATGCCCTGCACAGGCTGCGGCGGACCCTGTCCGAACGAGCTGGAGCAGGGAGCCGCGATGATGAGCGCACTTGCCTCGCTCCTTGGCTCAGAAGACGAGAAAAGTGAAGGAATCGACGCCGAGAAGCTCGTGGGGCAAATAAAAGACCCCGTTGGGACCTTCTACCGCTATTCCCTTCCCCATTCTTTGCTTAGAAGGAAGGTGATGAGGAATGAGTAATCCGCGCGAGATAGTGATCGAGCCAATAACCAGGTTGGAGGGACACGGGAAGATCAACATCTTCCTCGATGACGCCGGGAGCGTTGAGAACGCATACATGGTTATCCCCGAGCTTAGGGGATTCGAGAAGTTCTGTGAGGGCAGAAAAGCCGAAGACCTTCCCCAGATCACGACACGCATCTGCGGCGTGTGTCCCGTCGCCCACCACTTCGCTTCCACCAAGGCGCTTGACGCAGCTTTTCACGTAGACCCACCCTCGGCAGCGAAGAAGTTGCGCGAACTCATGTACGTGGGGTACTACATTTACGACCACACCTTGCACTTCTATTTCCTAGGGGGACCAGACTTCGTAGTCGGACCAGATGCGCCTCCCGCAGAACGCAACATTCTGGGTGTGATCAAGAAGGTTGGGCTTGATGTCGCAAAAGAGGTGATCAAACACAGGGCATTCGGACAGAAGATCACGGCGATCCTCGGCGGCAAAGCTACGCACCCCGTCTGCGGCCTGCCCGGCGGCATCTCGAAGGCGCTCTCCGAGGAGAACCGCCAGGAGATCGAGGACATGGCCAGGTCCTGCCTCGAGTTTGCTAAGTTCTCTCTGAAGATCTTCGACGACGTCGTGCTGAAGAACAAGGACTATGTCGACATGATCCTGAGCGACCCGTACACCCTCAAGACGTACTACATGGGCACGGTCGACGCCGACAACAAGGTAAACTTCTACGACGGAAAGGTGCGTGTAGTTGATCCTCGGGGCAACGAGTTCGTCAAGTACGACGCCCACAACTACCTCGATATCGTCGAGGAGCACGTGGAGCCCTGGGGCTACGTCAAGTACCCATACCTCAAGAACGTGGGTTGGAAAGGATTTGTCGATGGGCCCGAAAGTGGCATCTACAGGGTTGGTCCCCTGGGGAGGCTCAACGCCGCCGAGGGAATGGCCACGCCGATCGCGCAGCAAGAG
>JBGVSY010000107.1:0-2213 GCA_041862235.1 Nitrososphaeria archaeon
TCCGATTACGCTAACATTTTTAAAATGAATACTAAATATAAAGGTGAGAAACTTGCTTGAAGGGATTAGGGTCACGAAATACTTCGGTGGACTAGCAGCAGTCAACGATGTCGACTTTGAAGTCGGAGAGAAAGAACTCGTCGGCCTCATAGGACCCAACGGCGCCGGAAAATCGACCCTGTTTAACTGCATCAGCGGAATATACCGCCCTACGTCTGGAACAATAAATTTCAATGGGGTGGAGATCATTTATCTCAAACCTGATGAGATCTGTAGATTGGGTATCGGCAGGACATTTCAAATCGTCCGCCCGTTCTTAGAAATGACGGCCCTCGAGAACGTGATGGTTGCAGGCCGTTTCGGTTGCGGCACCAGAACGAGCCTGAGCGACGCTCGTAGGAGTGCTCTGGAACATCTCGAATTCGTCGGGTTATCGGATAAGAAGGATAGGATGGCCCGAGACCTCACGTTGCACGAGAGGCGGTTTGTAGAGATTGCCAGAGCCCTGGCCACCAATCCGGAGGTCGTGCTGTTGGATGAGGTCCTCGCAGGCCTGAACCCGACTGAGACAACTGAGGCCATGGGCTTGATCCGGAGAATCAGAAACGACCTGGGGATAACAGTGTTCTGGGTCGAACATGTCATGAAGGCGGTAATGGGAACGGCCGAAAGAATAATTGTGCTCCATCACGGAGAGAAGATAGCCGAGGGGGCGCCCAGCGAGATCGCTAAAAACGATGACGTGGTCAAGGCGTACCTCGGGGAGAAGTACCTATTCTAGAAGGCGATGAGTATGTTAGAGGTGAATGGAATCAACGTCTTCTATGGCGACCTCCAAGCCCTCTGGGACGTATCATTCAAGGTAACGGAGGAAGAGACAGTTGCCATCATAGGATCTAACTGTGCGGGAAAAACAACCATGCTCAACACTATTTCAGGGATACTACGCCCAAGATCCGGCTCGATAGAATTTCAAGGTCACAGAATCGATAAACTACACCCCTATCGCATTGTCGAGTTGGGAATAGCCCAGATACCCGAAGGAAGGCAGCTGTTTCCCTCCATGACCGTGATCGAGAACCTCGAGATGGGAGCCAGCGTGCCTGAAGCTTGGAGGAATAGGGATCGAACGAAGGAGTGGGTGTTTGAGCTCTTCCCCAGGTTAGAGGAGAGGAAGGCTCAGATGGCCGGTACTTTAAGCGGCGGCGAGCAACAAATGTTGGCAATCGGGAGGGGGCTCATGTCCATGCCCAAGCTGTTGATGCTGGACGAGCCCTCCCTTGGGCTGGCGCCCATGCTTGTGTTGAAGACGTTCGAGATGATAGAGCGGATAAGAAAGGAGGGCGTCTCAATCCTCATCGTCGAGCAGAACGTCCATCATGCGCTGGAGCTCGCCGATCGAGGATATGTCCTCGAGACAGGCAAGATCGCCATTGAGGGCGAGAGTAAGGAGCTCATGGACAACGAGCATGTGAAAAAGGCATACTTGGGGCTATAGTTCCTAGGTTAGTTAATTATATTTCCTCAGGTTATAGCGCTACGTCTCACCAGCAAGCCCTTTATATATTTTATTACCCCGCCAGGGAGGAGGATTATGGTCGCTGATAGGAGTGCACCCCATATAATCTTGTGTAGAACCCCTCCTAGGGTGTACCTCAGCGCGTAGGATATGGCCTGGATCACCAAAGCGCCGATCAGAGGGCCAGCTATAGTCCCAAGACCGCCCAAACGAGCCATCAGTATAACCTTCACGCTGAATCCGATGTCGAACATGACGGCCGGGTCGATGTACGTCAGATATGCGGCGGTTATCCCACCGACAACTGCAGCGGGAATTGTGCTCGCCATAAAACCTAGAACTTTATACTTAGTCAAGTTAACACCAACAACTTCGGCGACCTCCTCGTCTTCACGGATGCCTCGAAGAGCGAGACCCATGCTGGAGTTCGCAATCTTATATGCCGCGAGTGTGGTAACGACCGCAACAACGGAGGCTAAATAACAGAAAACCTGAAGAGGTGGAGGTGGAGGGAGCACGATGCCCTTCCCAGCCATGGTGATCTTTGGGAAGAGCAGCACCAAGCAGAGGAATATGAAGTTCACCGTGATCATACCTATGGCGAAGTACACTCCCTTCAATCTCAGCAGTGGAACCCCGAGAATCGCGCTTATCACACCCACTGCCAACCCCGCAATTGGGACCATCAAAAGAG
>JBGVSY010000108.1:0-17241 GCA_041862235.1 Nitrososphaeria archaeon
ATTATCTCTGTGAGCGGCGCCATTTCCTCAGTAGTCTCGCATGCCATAAGCGTACTGTCGAATTCATTCCTCAACTCTTCTACAGAGACCTCACGCGCCACTAGAATCTCCTCTAAATCAAAACACACTCTGTCGACAAGCCTTAAAAAAGGTTTTCTCGCCAGTTGGTCAGGCTCCGTCTCGGGACACTACCGATCGACCGGATATTCACTGCCTATCTCATCTGCTTTCTTGTCAGGAAATAGGCTCGCCCACTATCTGCTCGCGGTTCACTCATTTCTTCCAAACTGCCCCAGCATCCAAGTTCCCGTAATCCAGATTTCCTCAAGCATTTTCTGATCTCCTCTAGTGGGTATCCTCGCTCGTGATGCTTCTCATCTACCCGAACCCACCTCATCCCACGTTTGATAAATCCAGTGATTACCAGCGTGGCTAGATTTTTCTCAAAATCATATTCGTGACGGTGGACCTCAAACATCTCTGGGGTGTCCTGTTGAACGAAGCAAGGATGTCGCTGCCACTTAACGGCAAGTCCGTAGATTGTGTTCATATCGAAGATAAAAAGCCCTTCTCTTCTCAGTGCACGATAGACACCTCGGAATGTGCTTTCCAAGTCCTTCGACTCTGGGAGGTAGTTGAGGCTGTCGTACCAGCAAGTCACCAGATCGAAGTTCTCCTTATAGGAGAGAGAGCGCATGTCCTGAACTGAAAACTTGATCTTTGCGTTCTCACGTTTTGCCCGCTCTCTTGCAAGCCTTATCATCTGTGAAGATTGGTCAACACCCATCACTTGGAAGCCCTTCTTCGCCATCGCCACGGCGAATGTCCCTTCTCCGCAAGCCAGGTCTAGGATGACTTTTGGTCGCGTGCGAAATCGTTCAAGCAAAGAGGGAAGTATGTCGGCCATCCTCTCGCTATACTGAGGGTAAGTTCCCCTGGCATAAAACCACGCAAATTCATCATATACTCTCATGATATATCACTGTCGATCGATTTGCTCCGGCGGATTTGAAGACCCAACCTCACGAGCGCAGCTTCGAAGTCCCTGAAATCGTATCCGGCCAATGCATTTCTTTCCCAGAAGCTCTTGAGTTTCTTTAGGGCGTTCTTCTCCGACCTTAGGATTCCGAGTCTCTTGGCTGCCAGTATCTCAACCCTCGTGGGTTCTGGGTCTGCGTTTCTCCAGATCCCCCTAAGCTCCCGGAGGAAAATTCTTGCGGTCACCGGGCCCACGCCCCTGAATTCCTCAAGTCGGTTCTCAAGATCCTCCGCGCTTTCGCTGACTTTGTCCAACTGCGTTACGTTTCCCCGGTATTTGTTTATGAGGGTCTTTGCGGCGCCCTGGACGTAGTCTGCCGTTATGCCATCGTATCTCACATACCCACCTCTCCCATGAATACGGATGAGCTGGTCGCGGCTCGCCTCCGCGATGCTTTGAGGTGTGATCAAACCAGTTTTCTCGTACTCCTTGTATGTGTTCTTGGCGACAGTCGTCGAGATCCTTCCCCCGAAGAGCATTGAAGCCAACAACCACCTGAAGGGATGTTTCTTCACGTCGATTCCTAGTTCCCTCGAGTAGAGCACCCCATAATTTCTCAATAAGTCCTCAAGCTTCATCAGCCCTCAGTGTTGTAGTCTGCTTCGTGATCTATAAATAAGCCACTTGCATTCAGCCTATGATCGGCGTCTTCTACTCTGGGAAGACAAAACCCAGAGCCCATATGAGAGCAATCCCCAGTAAGAACATGACAAATTGAACAACAGATTTCGTGAACCTTTTTTCTTCGTGAAGCTCGGGAATGAGCTCCGAAGCTCCCAGGTAGATGAAACCGCCCGCTGAAAAGGCTACCAGTACCCCTCCTAAAGCTTGAACTGTTTCCAGAAAGATAACCGCGAGGATACCCCCCAAGATAACCGCTAGAGCTACTACAAAATTGAGCAATAGGGCTCTACCTCGCTTAAAACCTGCGTAGACGAGAATTCCGTAGTCTCCTATCTCCTGAGGAAGTTCATGGAAGATCACAGCTATGGTTGTAGCGAGTCCCACTGGGAATCCAGCTAGGAAGCTTCCGGCAATAATGGTCCCGTCAACAAAGTTGTGGATTCCGTCACCGAGGATGTTCAGGTAGCCAAAGCTCTTGGCTGTAGCCCGGTTGGGCATCTCGGCCGATATGTCGCTTTCATGGCCGTGTCCGTGGTACCAGTAGATGAAGCGTTCGAGGAAGAAGAACACGGTGAACCCCAGAGTTATGTAGACAGCGGCGACCGACCCTCCAGCGAGCTCCATAGCCTCTGGAAGCAGATCAAAGTACACAGCGCCCAGAATTGACCCCGCGGAAAAAGCAACTACGACAAAAAGTATGCTGTGGAGAGTTTTCTCTTTTAGGGACAGGGCAAATACTCCAACCAATGAAAGAAGACTGACAACGGTAGTTGCGACAACAACATTGATCGGTTCCAACAAGAGCGTTTCACTACTCTTTTCGGAATTCTTACTCGCCAGTTGGGCCAGGTGGACTAATAAGAGTTTACACTTATGAGTAAACGAGATATGTAGGCCATGTCCTGAGAGCGAGGTTTCAATGGGCGAACGTCGTCGTCTGCCGAGAGGCACAAAATACCTTGGAATAGCCCTTAGCATTACCCTGTCGTTCTTTGTTGTCGAGCTAGTTGGAGGGATCATAACGAATAGCCTGGCCCTCCTAGCAGATGCATGGCACATGCTGAATGATGTCTTTGCCCTCATTTTTGCTATCACAGCTGCCTGGCTTGCTTCCCGCCCGCTCTCGGCAAAGAGGACGTATGGCTACTATCGCGCAGAGATCATAGCGGCTTTTTTGAACGGCATCTTTCTATGGGCTTTAGTATTTTTCATCTTTTACCAGGCGCTTCAGCGAATCCAACAACCCGCCGAAGTAGAGAGCCTGGAGATGCTGATTATAGCTGTCTTAGGCCTGGGAGCCAACGGGCTGTCCGCTGTCACGCTGTCCAGATCAAAGGACCAGACCCTAAATATTAGAGGTGCCTTTCTACATGTGTTCGCCGACACCTTGGGCTCGATCGGAGCGATCTCTGCCGCACTGATCATGTTGTTCACCGGATGGTACCAGGTAGACCCCTTGATCAGCATGATGATAGGCGTGCTCATATTCTATAGCTCCGGAGCACTCATTCGAGACTCGCTGAACGTCCTCCTCGAAAGCGTCCCTCCGAACATCGATGTGAATGCCCTGGAACGCAGGATGGCCCGATTGGAAGGGGTGAAGGGAGTCCACGATCTTCACGTGTGGTCTATCGCTCCAACAAAGATGTGCTGCATGAGCAGTCACGTAGTGGTGGAAAAAGGAACAAACAGAAAGGAGCTACTGACGACTTTGATCGAGATATTGAAAGAAGAGTTTGGCATTGACCATACTACCATTCAACTGGAGGACGAGGGCTACCCAAAAGCCGTTGAGGAACACTAGATAACTCCTCCAGGGAATAGCATACTTTGGGTCGATTGACCCACCGATCTCTTTGGTTGGGTTGTTTCCTCACCATCACCACAGACACGGCACCATATGGCACCATACAATGGGCGCCTAGAGAGTGCCCGCGCGATGGATCCTTTCATTCAATGTCTGAAACAGTCCTTCAAAATCCTTCGAAAACGCATTATGAATGCGTGAAAATCACACATAAAAACATCAAAAACAAGAGCGATTCTAACACCGTTCATTGAAGATAAGCCGAAACAAGCCACGCTGAGGGTCTTCGCTGCTGTCTCATTGACATACGATTTCCGTATGATATGCGTCAAAACTGTTTTATCAAGGAATAGGGCAGAGGAATAGTGACAGAGATCGAGAAAGACTGCGCGGGGTTACGACTAAGGCGTAACTGCTTCGATGTGGCGGTGTCTTGGTTTCTGCACTGCCGGTATGTCAAGGCAGACATACAGAGAGTCTTGCGGCTTACCCTCACTGTGACAAGTCATTACGACTCCTTTGACTCAACGTTCCTCCTTTCAACGTCTAACCGATCGATCGATTGTCCTTCGATCCATCACGATCTTGTGGTAGAACTCCTCGAGCGCCTCCGCAGACCTGTACTCCAGAGGGATCTCGACTACCTCCACCGTGTCCTCAAATACGAGGCAGGCGACATCTTCGCACCCCAGTTTCCGCAGATCTTTCTCCACCTGTTCTACCTTGTCCCTTACATGTGAAGGCAGTGGCCCGATCACGCCGTGGGCTGTCACCATGAAGGGAGCGTGACCGAGCAGGGATGCGTGAGGCATGGATGAGCGGACGACTTCCTTGATGACGGCGTACAGTTGACTGTAGAAGTCCCCTATGGTCTCCTTGGTCCGGTAGCGGGGTGGAACGGTCACCGAAGCCACCGATTCCCCGATAATCAAGTAGGCAACATCATACACATGCTTGTGCCCCATCCGTTCCTTCAAAATCGGCAGCACGTCCTCGTGCAGACAGTCAAGGGCCTTGCCATGGATGTGGCGGCCAACTATTACCGGCTCATGCTTCAAGTGGAACCCGCATTTAAGTGCTATTGACTTCAGTCTCTCGAAATGTTCATTCCCACTCTCGGTCACGACTCATCTGATTAGAGGATGCCCACAATCATATATATCTCATCGCATCCAATTCTCAGCTTGGTCTCTTCAACGGGGCACCCAAGTGGCTCCAAGGGATTAGTTGCAGTCCCTTCGGTCTGTCTAGCCAATGCTGTCACATCGGATCCATCGAACGAAGTAACGTTAACGTCGGGATTGCGCAGAAGAACAGTTGAAAGCTGTCTATCGATCAATCATCTGGCCGGGGGCAGCGAAGGCCACCGATAGGTCAACAGCATTGAACGCGAGGTTAATCTGATCGATCCATTGTTCGTTGTTCGAGTCTCACAATAGTTCAATAATGTTTAAGTATGTCCTCAGTATCAATCCTCCCCAACATTGGAGGTCGTAAAGGGCCCTTGAGCGCGCAACGAGCGCCGCAGTGCTGATCCATCGGAGGCAGTCATGAGATGTGGGCGGTGTTACTGGCGTTTCTGATCGTTTTGGGTGCTTGTACCTCGCTGTTCGCGCTGAGTGGAGGGACATCTCGGCGTGCGGCCAGGGACAGGCGGAAGACCTCCATGTATGCCTGTGGCGAGCGAGCTTTTCCCCAGACCTTGAGGATCACCGTCACCTCCTACAGGTACCTGATCTATTTCATGGTTTTCGATGCTCCGGTGATTCTTGTGGCCTTCTCATCCCTGGCCGCTGGCGCAGTGAGCCTCGTTCCGCTGTTGGCCTACCTGTTAGCCACGCTTGTCGCCCTGCTCTTGCTGACAGGTGGAAGCGACCAGTAGATGCGAACTCGCATTCTCAACTGGGCGAGATCCAAATCGCCCTGGATTCTTCACTTTAACACCGGCGGATGCAACGCCTGCGACATAGAGGTCCTCGCGCTTCTGACGCCTCGATACGACTTGGAGCGTTTCGGCGCGGTCTTGGAGCCATCGCCCAGACAAGCAGACGTGTTATTAGTTACTGGGCCCGTGACACGGCAGTCCGCGTCAAGGCTTAGAACCCTGTACAGTCAGATCCCCTCTCCGAAGTCAGTGGTAGCCGTCGGTGCCTGCGCATGTTCAGGAGGCATATTCAGAAACTGCTACGGGGCGCTGGGCGGCGTCGACAGGGTCATCCCAGTGAATGTATACGTGCCAGGCTGTCCGCCGAAGCCGGAAGCCATGATTCACGGAATAGCGAAACTGCTACAGGAGATGAGAAACGAGTGATGAGCGGTGACGGGGTCTCTGAGATGATCAGCTCTCTTCGCCGCAAGATTACAGAGGAAATACTGGAAACTGCTGCGACTTCTCCTCGCCGAGGACTCGTAAGACTTAGGCCTGGCACCCATAGAAGGGCGGTGGCACTCCTCACGAGAGAATTTCGAGACATAGGCCTCTCCACGATAACCGGTGTCGATCTAGGCGAGGTCCTAGAACTGAACTACCACATGCGGCATGGCGGCGTAATCCTAACCCTCAGAACCACCATTCCCGCCGAGGTTCCGGAGATCGAGACGATCACCGACTTGATTCCCGGCGCTGCACTTTACGAACGGGAGGTCTATGACCTCTTCGGGGTGCGTTTCATAAACCATCCTGACCTGAGAAGATTACTCCTTCCAGAGGACTGGCCTAGCGACACCCATCCTCTCAGGAAGAGTTGGACGCCTCAGAAACAAACGTCGACTGTAGCGTCACGGCGGGCAAAGATCAGGCTGCCCAGGCGTACACGCTCCTCCTCGGCCACTGGATCCTCCACCTTGAATATCGTGTTTGGCCCTCAGCATCCAGCCCTCCACGAACCTGAGCGCTTCACCTTCAAAGTGGACGACGAATTGGTCAAAGGCGTAGAGACACGTCTGGGATTTGTTCACAGGGGCATAGAGAAAGCTGCTGAGGGGATGACATTCATCCAAGACGTCTACTTGGTCGAAAGGATCTGCGGCATCTGCAACGTGGCTCACGGTGCCTGTTTCTGCCAAGCAGCCGAGGCGATTGGAGGAATAGAGATCCCCAACAGATGCCGATATCTCCGTACCATTGTAGCTGAGCTGAATAGGATTCACAGCCACCTGCTTCTGTTGGGCGTGGCAGCACATGAATTGGGTTACGAATCCCTGTTTCAGTACATCTGGCGGGATCGGGAGCCGGTCTTGGATCTTGTTGAGACGATCACGGGCAACAGGGTGATAACCGCGTTCAACAAGATCGGGGGCGTGAGTCGGGATCTCGATGGGCAAGCAGCAAGTCGGGTTCTGAAGGGTTTGAAAGATCTGAGAAAGAAGATGGCCTTCTACAAAGAGGTGTTTGAAAACGATCCGACTCTCAACCTTAGAACGAAGGGAGTCGGTGTTCTTCGTCCGTCTGACGCTGTGAAACTCTGCACCGTGGGACCCGTGTCCAGGGGTTCCGGGATTGCAGTGGATGTGAGGAAAGATGATCCGTACGCTGCCTACGGGGAAATGCCGTTCGACGTCGTTACCTACGCGGACTGCGATTCCTGGGCTCGTCTCATGGTGAGGGTCGACGAAGTCCTGCAAAGCATCGACATCGTCGAATACGCCGTTGGAAATCTACCGCAGGGACCAGTTCAAGTAAGCATTCCTCGTAGGCTGCCCGAGGGAGAGTTCGTTAGCCGCGTGGAGGCTCCCCGGGGGGAGCTTCTTCACTACGTCAAGAGTAACGGAACCGCCTACCCCGAGAGAGTGAAGTTCAGATCGCCGACTCTGGCAAACATAACTTCCTTCAGCCAAATGATCAAGGGCGAGTACATCGCAGACATACCTGCAGTACTAGTGAGCCTCGACCCCTGTTTCTCCTGTACAGATCGCATGGCGTTCGTTGACCGTGGTAGACATCGCAGGTGGGTGTGGAGTCTGGACCAGATAAACGAGATGATTCGGCGTGGTGATCTCCATGTTTCCTGAGCTAGCCTTTCTCGCGCGGACGTTGATTTTTCCGGGCCTGCTTTTTCTCTTTGGCCTTGTTCTCTTCTGCGACTGGTTTGAGCGGAAGCTGGCGGCCAAGATGCAGAACAGGATGGGTCCGAGCTACACAGGCCCCTGGGGGATTCTTCAGCCCCTCGCCGACTATGTGAAACTCTTCTCCAAAGAGGAAATCGTTCCGAAGCAGGCCAACAGGATCTTCTTTACCCTAGCCCCTGTGCTGGCATTGGCCCTCTTCATCTTCACGTTGTTCTTTCTGCCCATAGACGGCGCCTACACAGTGTCTGACTCGGCGTTCGAGGGGGACCTAATCTTTGTGCTAGTGCTGGTGACCGCTGGCACCTTCACCATGTTTCTTTCAGGCTGGGCATCCGGTAACCCCTACAGTGGCATAGGAGCTACCAGGGTTCTGACTCAGTTCCTGGGGTACGACATTCCTCTTATCGCCTTGGCGGCGTGCCCAGCCTTCCTGGCGCGCAGCCTGTGTATCTTGAAGATCAGTGCCAGTCAACATGTGCCCTACGCCCTCGTGATTCCCTGGGCCTTCTTGCTGTTCATAGTTGTCCTACAGGCGGAGCTGGAGAAGGATCCGTTCGACATCCCCGACGCCGAGACCGAGTTGGTGGCGGGTTATGAAACCGAGTTCTCTGGAAGACGCCTGGCTCTTCTGAGGCTGGCGAGAGGCTTTCAGCTGCTTTTCGGCGCAGCGTTGACGACCTCCCTGTTTCTGGGAGGGCCGGCGGGCCCGGTCATTTTTGGCCCGGCTTCCCTCTGGCAGACCGTCTGGTTCATAGCAAAGATGCTCCTTGTGCTGGTGGTCTTCGAATACGTGGCTGCAATCTGCGCCAGGCTGCGGATAGATCAACTGATGCGAGCCAGCTGGATGCGATTGGTGCAGCTCTCCATTCTCAGCTTGGCGGCAACGGTTGCATCCGCCCTGCTGCTGCAGTTGATCACAGGGGTTGTCTAGATGAGGCTCCCGTCGACGATGAAGGCAGTTGCGGAGATGGTCTTCAGGAAACCATTCACACGGCCCTACCCCTTTGTCAAGCCGAAGGCGCCTCCTGGGTTCCGTGGGAGACAAGTTCTCCACATCGATCGCTGTGTAGGCTGCGGCATCTGCGCGCAGGATTGCCCCGCCCAAGCCATCGACATGATCGAACGGCAGGGAAAGAAGTTACCTAGTTTCCATCTTGAGTGTTGCATATTCTGTGGCCAGTGTGCGGAGAGCTGCGGCAGAGGGGCGATCGAGCTCTCTAGAACTTTCGAGATGGCCTCTTTCGACAGAAAGTCGCTCGTGCTCCTGCCGGACGCAGGGGAGAGGGAGGGCGAGGAATGATCACACTGGTAAGTGATATACTGGCGGTCGTACTCGTTGTATCCGCGTTATACGCAGTTGAACATAAGAGGCCGATCTATTCGGTGGGGTTTCTGGCAGCTTTCTTCCTCGCTCTTTCCTTCCTTTATGTGGCTCTCGGCGCGGTCTTTGCCGCTGTGTTCCAGCTTGCCATCGGCATAGGCACGATCGCCGTACTCTTCTTGATGGGCCAGATGTTCGACCGGAAGGCTTCCAGGCGAACGTCTCTGCGAAAAGAGGTGCGTGCACTTGGTGTCTTCTTGGTCGTGGCTTTGCCATCGGTCATCGGTCTCGGACAGGTGGAGGTCGCTGTGAGCTCTTCGAACCCCACATTTCCTGTAGCCCTCTGGGACCTTCGGGCGTTGGACATTGTCGCCCAAGCGGTGGTGCTCTTAGTCACGGCGATTGGGGTGGCCGTTGTTCTCTCCGAACGGAGGCGAGGGTGAACGGACTACGTCATTCTGTCCCTGACGCTCCTCGCCGTGGGCATCTACGGCCTTATCACCAAGCGTTCCGGTTTGAAGCTCCTCATCTCGGTGGAGTTGATTGCTGCTGCTGCCTGCATGAACTTCGTAGGGTTCGCAGCAGCCGTACGGGATACCCTGGGACAGGCCTTCATGATTCTTGCACTCTCTGTTGACACCTGCATCGCCGGGGTTGTCTTAGCCGTGCTCATGGCTCTTCACCGTGTGCATAGCATTGCCGACTTGAGCAAGCTACCCTCCGAGGAGGAGAGTGAGTGACATCTGGGCGCAGGCTTCCTCTTGGGTGGTCGAAGCCTCATCGATACCTGTTCGTGAGGTGAGTGTGTGGTGATGCCGCAGCTTCCGTGGCTGGTATCGTTGGCACCCATCATTGCTGGGCTGCTCGTCCCCCTGGTGAGAAAAGCCGGGAAGAGGGCGTCGGACTACTTTGTAGTAGGCGCCGGCCTCCTCACCGTGGTATTGGCTCTCCTGATGGTGCCCGAGGCTTACGGACAAGCGTCACCTGCTCAAGGCAACTTCGCATCGCCCTGGATACCTCCTCTCGACGTCCGGAGCGGCATGCTCGTCGATCCGCTTAGCGTTCTCTTCAGCAACTTGGTCGCCTTCGTGGGATTCGTCGTCCTGCTCTACTCCCTGGGTTACATGCAGCATGAAGAGGGATTAACGCGATACTACCTCTTAGTTCTCGTCTTCATAGGGTCGATGATGGGTCTTGTGCTCTCCGACAACATGATCCAGATGTACATATTCTGGGAGTTGGTGGGAGTGTGCTCCTATCTCCTGATCTCGTTCTGGTACCATAGGACGGAGGCCGTCAAAGGGGGCATCAAGGCTTTCCTCATGACGAGGGTGGGGGACGTGGCTCTTTTGATCGCGATCCTTTTCATATACGCCTCCTCAGGCTCCGCGTCTTTTCGAGAGATCCTTGCTCAACCGAACCGTGTTCCATCAGGCGTGCTTTCGACAGCGGCGTTCCTTGTACTCGTAGGCGCCATGGCGAAGTCCGCGCAGCTGCCCCTGCACACATGGCTCTACAGCGCCATGGAGGCACCGACCTCCGTGAGCTGCCTCCTTCACGGCGCCACGATGGTGAAAGCAGGGGTCTACCTGATAGCGAGGACCCTGCCCCTTTTCACCGTGGTGCCTGGTTGGTCTGTGACGTTGCTGTGGGGCGGAGCATTCACTGCTGTGTTTGGGGCGACGCTGGCGCTTCACACGCCTGACATCAAGGGTGTTCCGGCATACTCAACGGTCAGTCAAATCGGTTTCATGATGGCGGCGCTCG
Organism: Nitrososphaeria archaeon; assembly: GCA_041862235.1. Classification (GTDB taxonomy): domain Archaea; phylum Thermoproteota; class Nitrososphaeria_A; order Caldarchaeales; family JAVZCJ01; genus JBGVSY01. The sequence continues at coordinate 10,627 of JBGVSY010000108.1, forward strand.
GAACGGCGTCTTCTTCGGCTTCCTCAGGATGGTTTGCAGGCGTCTTCCACGGCTTGAGCCACGCCTTCTTTCAAGGCCTGGGCTTTCTCACCGTAGGATCAATTATCCACCAGATGGGAACTCGCGACATGAGAAGGATGGGAGGATTGCGAAAGGACATGCCTGTTACGTTTGGGCTCTCCCTCATCGTCATCCTCTCCAGATCAGGAATTCCTCCATTCTCCAGCTTCTTCAGCAAGGGCCTTATCGCCGACAGCATTAGTAGGAACGGAAATGGCGTCGCCCTATTCATGATCTATGTCGCCGCCGCGATAACCTTCGCCTACAGTCTGCGATTCCTCGCTTTGGTCTTCACCGGGCGAAGTAAATCATATACACGCAAGATCCACGTAGAAGAGGCCCCAAGGTCAATGCTGGTCGCATGCCTCATGCTCGCCATTCCATGCGTCCTACTGGGTTTCATGGAGCCGATTCTCATCAGTTTCACCCAGGTGAATGTCGTGTTCAGTCTTGGCGAGCTTACCAGTCCATCCTTCGTGTTATTCATGCTCAGCCTGGCGGTAGCCGGGGTCCCGACCTACCTGGCGTACTGGAAGCCAGTCATCCCCATAGCGAGGCTCCGGAAGGGGACCCTTTCCATTCTGGACAAGCTGCTGGCGAATGGCTACTACTTTGACTTTCTCTATGAACAGGTGCTCACGGGAGGCCTTGTACGGTTCACTCACTGGTTCCAGCAAAAGGTAGAGTATGGCGCCTTGGAACAGTTCCCATATGTAATGGCCCGCTACATGAACAAGGTTTCACGAACCGTATCCTTCGGCTCGGAGGGCCACCTGGACAAAGTCCTCCAAGTCATAGCCCACAACGTCAACAACCTTTCACGAACCGTATCCTTCGGCTCGGAGGGCCATCTCGATAGGATCCTTAACCTCTTCTCCAAAGGAGCACTACATTGGGGGCGACGTACAAAGAGAATTCACACCGGGGTTATCCAAGACTTGGTCATAGCCGCGGCTGCGGGCCTGCTGCTAATGCTCATGTTGCTCATAGCCATCGTTCTTGCGTGATTCAGTATGCCAGCGATCCTGATATGGACACTTGTTCTGCCGGCGTTCGCAGCTCCATTCATCTACTTTCTGGGAAGGAAGTCGCAGAAGCTCGCCGCCACGGCGCTAGTCGTCTCCTCGGTGCTGGCGATGGGAGTTCTCGCCACCACCGTGCCTCTTGTGATGAGCCAAGGAAGATACGTTGAACCCTACTCCTGGATCCCCATGCTCGGCTCCACCTTCAGCTTGTTCGTCGACGGCGTCAGCCTCGTGCTCGCTATCGTCACACTGATCCTCGTAATCTGCGCAGCCCTTTTCTCAATAGACTACATGCAGGACAAAAGAAGCCTGCCCCAATACTACGCCCTCCTTTCGCTGCTTACGGTTGGGCTGGTCGGAGTCTTCATCACCTCTTGTCTTCTTACCTTCTATCTGTTCTGGGAGCTCATGTTGGTGCCTACCTACTTCATCGTCGGCGCCTGGGGCTACAGGAAGCCTTTCCGGGCCGCCTTGAAGTTCTTCATCTTCACGCATGCTGGCGCTGTCTTCGTGCTGCTGGGAATCGGGGCAATCTACGCTAGCACGGGCACTTTGGACATCTTCGAGGCGCGCGGGCTTCTGACGGCGGCGGCACCTAGCCTCCTCGGCTGGATACTTGGAGCTGTCACGCTGGGCTTCGCCGTCAAGATGGCGATTGTTCCTGTTCACGTTTGGCTTCCCGACACCCACAGCGAGGCGCCAGCCCCCATGTCGGCGTTGCTCAGCGGGGTGATCATTGAGGCAGGAGCATACGCCATCCTCCGGATTTCCCTGGGCACCATCTTCCCAGCGCTTACCAGCGAGGTTGTCAGCCACGAGTTTCTCAAGATTCTGTCGCTTTTCGGTGTTGTCTCCGCGTTCTATGGAGCCTTCGCCGCGCTGGGTGAGACCGACATCAAGCGGGTCGTGGCTTACTCGAGCGTGAGCCACATGGGATACGTTCTGTACGGGATGTCTCTCTTCTCTTTCCCGGAAGGACTAATCGGCGCCGTTCTTCATCTTGTTAACCATGCTGCAAGCAAGGCGCTGTTGTTCTTTGACGCAGGATCCGTCATGAAGGAGACTGGACTCAGAAACATCGACAGGATGGGTGGCTTGGCGACCAAAATGCCTCTCACCGCTGTATCATCGACCGTCGGTGCTCTGAGCATTTCCGGCACCCCCGGATTCGCATGTTTCGTGAGCGAGTTCCTCATGTTCAGCGCCGGGTTCAAGGCGTCGCAAGTGGACTCCTTCTACCTGGCTCCGACCCTGCTGATGCTGATTGCAACCGTTCTCAGCCTCGGATACGCTCTGAGGTTTCTTTGGAAGGTGTTCCTCGGGCCGTCGCACGCCCGGCCCGCGAGTAGGACTCCTAGCTTCATGGCGGTCTCGATGGTGATCCTCTTGGTCTTAGTAATCGTCCTCGGGTTATGGCCCACACCTTTCATCGAGCTGATAAGCAGCGCCGGCCTTGTCTGAAGGGAGACATCGATGATCTCCATAGTCGACGTGCTTATGCCCTCATCCGTCCTTCTCGTCTTCGCCGTAGCCACGATTCCGCTAGCCCAACTTGCGCAGAGGAAGAGGCGGCACAGGGTGTTTTCGGTCACTTGGGTCGTGCTCGGGTTCGCCCTGGCCTTCATCGCCTTCACCCGCCTCGCCGTGATGTACCACGGACAGCCGCAGCCCTTCCTCCAGGTTTCTCTGTCGGAAATCCCAAATCCCCAATCCACAACCTTCCTTTTGGACGCCGTATCCATCTACATGGGTTTCGTCACCCTAGCAATGGGGTTCATCAGCAACCTCTACGGTGTTCTCAGCACCAATGAGAGCGGGAACCCCGGCAGATACTCGGCCCTGACGCTGATCATCGTGGGCGCCGTCCTCGCTGGGGTGCTGTCTGGAGACCTGCTCACCCTCTTCATCTTCTGGGAATCTGCTGCCGCCGCTGCGTGCTTTCTGATAGTCTATCGCAGGACGGCGGGCTCACTTGCCGCAGGTGTCAAGTACCTCGTCATGTTCATACTGGCCTCCGGTCTCATCGTGTACGGGTTGTCCATGATCTATGGTCTCACTGGCTCACTCAACTACCAGGCTATTAGGAACTCGCTCACGGCGTTTGAGGACAAAACGGCGCTCGTCTTGGCGTTCGTCCTGATGGTGTCAGGGTACGCCGTTGAGGCAGCTGTCGTCCCCTTTCACATGTGGTTGCCGCCGTCCTACACAGCTGCACCATCCGCATCTTCTGCGCTACTCTCCGCCGTGATGGATCAGGGAAGTCTCTACGTTCTTATCAGAGTGCTGCTATACATCCTCACGCCTCCCCTCGTCGTTGACTGGCCCTACGCGATGTCGGTGTTCGCGGGGCTGACCATGACAGTCGGCAATCTTTCCGCGCTGGCACAGAAGAGCGTCAAACGCTTGATCTGCTACGTCTGCATCGCAGATGTCGGCTACAATCTTGTGGCGTTGTCCAGCGTCACGCCGTTGGGCGTCATGGGAAATCTCTTCTTCTTCCTTGTCGGAGGCATGACTACAGCCCTCTCCTTCATGTGTGTGGGCATCTTCAACAAAATGGGCCTGCGAACATTGAAGGACTTGACAGGCATCGGGAGGCGCGCGGAGAAGACGAGCTTCGCGTTGGCCGTGGCCGCGCTCTCGTTCCCAGGAATCCCGGGGTTGGCTGGCTTCATGGCCAAGTACATGATATTCACCGCAGCGGTAGAAGCTAACATGCCGACGCTGGCGGTGGTGGGAGTCCTGAACAGCGTCGTGGAGCTTGCATACTTCGTGCGCCTGCTTCGCTACATGTACGCCAAGCCCGTCGGGGAAATCATGAAGCTCAAGGAACCGAAGATGTTGTTGGTGCCCATCTACATCTTAGTTGCAGCAATCATATTCCTCGGCATCTACCCCACCGCTGTTCTGCAACTGATCACCCCGGTACTCGACCAACTGCGACCGATGGTTCTGTGGTCGAGAGAAGCGTCGATTGGCATGGGTCTGTGGGGGTGACGACCGTGAGGGATAGCGAGGTCAGCGAAAATCAACAGTATCTACAAACTTAAATATTGACAACAGTTTGTAAGAGAACATGGAAAAGATTGAGGTGGCACCAGCCGAACCCAGGGGCTCGATTCTTGAGTTCCTATCCGATGGTGAGCTGACGACACAAGAGATTAGGCAGTCCCTCGCAAATAGGGGTAAGCAGCTGGCGGCCTCCGCAGTCTGGTACCACCTTCAGGAACTGCAACGGGTGGAGTTGATCCAAGCCGAGCGCCGTCAGGGCCGCTCTGGAAGAGGATTCAGCACCTACTGGAACTTGACTGACAGAGGAAGGAACACACTCTTTGGATACCTCCTTCTCAAATACCAGGACGACTTCCCTGGCGGTCTCCTCCACCTCAGCCTTCACGACGAGAGCTCGATCAAACACCGAGTCGCTTTGACCTCTCCAGCTAAGGGTCATATTGTCACGTCCTCGTTGGAGAAAGGAGGCTACAGGCTGCTCCCCCGCCTCTGGAAGGAGCAGAAGCTCACCCACAGAGAAGTCAAGAGGCTTCTCAAGGAGATCGATGCGGCAAAAAGCACTCATCCTGAACACGAAGAGTATCTGACCAAGATCGAAGAACTGGCCCGACTAGCACTAAAGCACAAGAAACACATCGCGCTGGGGTAGCCAGTTCGATCCGATCGATCGAGGAGCCTGATCTAGCCGAGGAAATCGTCGAACAAGGCTCTTACCGTAGTCTCGCTCGCCCTGGGATAGGCTGCCATGGTGGTCTCAGTTTCCGTAGAGCCAGGCATGGTGCCGTCTGTGATGTCCCGCTCCCTGAAGGTTGCTTTGCTTTCGTCAACGAGAGTCAAAGTAACTTCGACCCCCTGAACGATCCGTATCTCGGACGGGGTCCTGAAAGCTTGCTGCATCATCGATCGATCGACCCCTGTTTCACCATCTTGATTCTATGATTGATATTGCGCTTGGTCGAAGTCCGATTCATTAGCCCCGGATTACCTCTTATTCCTCTAGCTAGAACCAGGGGAAAAACAAGTGTAGTTATCAAACTCATTGCTACAAGGGCTGAAAAGACCTCGAGAGGGATCAGGCCGTACCGCACTGCTATTAGAGCAATAACCAACTCAGCTGCGCCTCTTGAGTTCATTCCCCAGCCAACGTAGTAAAGTTGCTTGAGGTTTAGAATTGACAAGGGTTTCACCATAATAGTACCTGCGATCTTTCCAACGGAAGCTATGCCCAATGTCACCAATAACAGACCAACATTGGAAAAAAGCGCAGTTAAGTCAAAGTTAATACCGACGTTTGCGAAGAAAAATGGGACAACAAAACTCAAAGTGATGAGCTTAGTCACCTTTATCATGTCTCTTTTGTGCTGTCTGATAATACCCTTCATTGAAATCTGTAAGAGAAAGCCGGCTATGATAGCGCCGATTAAGTACCCGACTTGCAGGGCTTCAGACAGAGCGGCGAGGGTCAGAACAAAGATAACCACCATGGAGAAAAGCTCAGTTTCATCTTTGCTGCCGTTCTTGTCTAAGTAGCGGAGTGCTTTGGAAATAATCTTAAAAGACGCAAATGCAACGACAGTAAAGGCAACGAGTTCAAGTGGAATACTGGCTAATTCCACAAGTGTTCCTCCGTGCGCCATCACCACCACGATGGATAAGAACAGAACTTCGAATATGTCATCAATCGCTCCTGCTGCGACCATCACGGCTCCCAGCCGTGTGTTCAAACTGTTCAGATCTATGAGCACCTTGACCTTCGTTCCTTCCGACGTAACCATTAGGGCGCCACCGAACACGAGAGCAGTTAGGAAGCCATATTGTGGGAAGAACACCTGGATGAAGGTAAAGCCAAGCAAGAATGGAAGAAGAGCTGAACTGAAAGATATAAGAACCGAATCTCTGGAAGTCTCCTTTATCTTTTCAATGTCTATTTCTAGTCCAACCAAGAACAGGAGGAACATGATTCCAAGGTCTGATAGGAAATTGAGTATCGAGACAGACGATTCATCGACGAGAATCATATGTTGAAAGAAGGGTATGCCAAAGAGCATTCCCCCCAAGATCTGTCCGATAACAGGTGGAATGCCCACTTTCTTACATAGTTCACCCAGCGCGAAAGCCACTGTCAGGATTACTGGGGCTACAACTAGTATGTCGATCGATCAATTCTATAGAGGTCCAGGAGAAGATAGCCGAAGCAAGACTCTACCGTGTGCAGCTTCACGCTAAGTCAGAGAGGTAGTTCGCGGCATCCATGACATCAAGAGGGTTGGTGGGCGACGGATCGGTCGAACGATGAGCTAGGCCATCTGCTCTTTCTGAGTTCCTCTAGTGCAGAAGTAGTCCTTGGTGAATTTCATCTCAGAGAATATCGGGCAGCTCGCGCAGATGCAGCCCTTCTCCTCAGTTATCTTCTTGCTCCTTCCCCTCGTTGGAAAACAGTAGGCTATGTAATCATCCTCGGTGCCCAGTGCCCCATAGGTCGGGCACCCCTTGCATATGCATCCCGCTTCCACGTGCT
>JBGVSY010000109.1:0-9798 GCA_041862235.1 Nitrososphaeria archaeon
CGTGATTCTGCCGCAGGCTGTGAGAGAAGGTGAAGAGTTTCAGGTGGTCACTCGACTGGACAATGACGGTCTGTTTCCGATCACGAATGTTCGTTTCTACGTGAGCGGATATGAACTTCGCATGGTAGAAGGGCAGTACAGGCTGATCGGTCGTGTGGATGCTGAAAGGAGTGCACGGGTGGAGTTTCCGGCTCTCTTCGAAGCCATGGGTTTCCACGCCGTGGATGTGTATGTATCCTACTGGAGCTTCGGTGGATACAATGTTTCTCTGACCCAAACTGTGCTTCTGAACGTGAAGGGAGTAAGCAACATCTCCTGTCAGGTCTCTCGGCTTGGTGTCGGAGCTGACTTCAGTGTCAGGGGTGCTGTGCAGCCATCTCGCCCCAATGTCTTGGTCACTTTGGAGGTTAGTGCAGACAACGGCATCACCTGGAAAAGATTGGACGAGACCAAGACCCGCCTCAATGGAACCTACAGCTACCCATGGCCGGCTGAGGCCAAGGGAACCTACCTTTTCAGGGCTTCCTGGGATGGCGACGAAAGCTTTGTCGGTGCTCAGAGCCAGACGGCGCCACTAGAAATCATCAGAGACATCAGCCAGATCACCCTGTCTCTCTCCTCCAGCAAGATTCCGGAGAATGACAAGGTGGTAATAACAGGAAAGGTCCTGCCGCCACAAATCAGCATCGCCGTCACGCTCTCTTACCGGGGTGATGAGCACTCTTGGAACACGATCTCAATCGTGGACACAGGGGCGGGCGGAAGCTTCGAATATACCTGGTCTCCTCCTGGAACCGGTACCTACTACGTGAAGACCTCTTGGAAAGGGAACGCAGACTACTACGGCGACGAGTCGCCTGCGGTAACCCTCACAGTTCAAGCAGAGGCGCGATCCTTCACTGATCAAGTGATCTCTTTCCTTTACTCCCCACTCGGCACGGGCTTAGTCATCGTGTTCGTGGCCGCAGCGCTCTTCCTGCTGGTGATCCGGGTGAGACGAAGGAGACTCCCAGAGCAATGATCTCCACTGCTCAGCTCCGTGTTCTCAGACACTTCTTCAAACTCGCAAGGCGAGACATCTCTGTAAGAAAGAGCCGTGCGATACTTACAATCTTCGGGATCACGATAGGAATCGCCACGCTGGTTTCCTTGATGTCCATAGGGCTAGGGATGAGGGAGCAGATCAGCACCGAGCTTAACCAGCTTTTGGGCGTGGGCTTGCTTGTGCAGGGCAGTGCGGCCATAGATATTCCACAAGCAATAGTCGCCGAGGTACTGAAGGTCCCTGAGGTGGATGATGCATACCCGGTCATCATGTTGATGGGGCAGACGAACGGCCAACCCTCGATTCTACTGGGAATCCCTCCTGGCAAGGTGGAGAACTATCTCACTGGGCTAAGCCTACAGGAGGGCCGAATGCTCGCGCCGGACGACAGGAGCGCCATCGTAGTGCAGGACAGCTTCGCAAGGAACAACGGAATCAACGTCGGCGAGACGGTCAGCATGGATCTCGCAGTCGGAGGGCGGAAGAAGTTTGTGGTGGTTGGAACCTTCAACATGGCTATGTCAATCACAGGGGGCATGGGGAACTTTGGCATCGTCGCCGGAAACTTGGAGGGTCTTCAACAGATGCTCGATAGACCGGGCTTCGTTTCATCAGTTGTGGTGAGGGTTGGAGATAGAGACGAGGTCAACACCGTGGAGGCGGGGCTCAAAGCGATGTTCCCTGGAGCCCGGATAGTGAAGGAAGAGGAGATCCTCCAGCAGATAAACCGCATAATGGACATAATCAACGGCGTACTGCTCACCATGACCTCCGTCAGCCTAATCATAGCAGGCCTCAGTGTGACGAACACCATCATGATGGTGGTGAGAGAGAGGACGCGCGAGATAGGTACGCTGAAGTCCATCGGGGCGAAGAGGTGGAACGTCCTTGCGCTCTTCTTATCCGAGGCAGGCCTGCTCAGTCTCGCCGGCGGGATATCAGGGTGCATCCTAGGCGTTGTCGGCACCTACGCCATCAAAGAGCTGGTGAAAGGGCTCATCCCAATCCCGCTCGTCGTCGTCGTTTCACCACAGGTACTGGGAGCCGCGATGGTTGTGGCGGTCAGCATCGGAATACTCGCTGGGCTCCAACCATCTTGGAAGGGAGCCAGCATCAGACCCATAGAGGCGTTGAGGTATGAGTGAGTACGCAGTGGAGCTACGGGACGTGCACAAGGTCTACAGGGTAGGCCCAGGTGTCGAGGTCAACGCCTTGAGGGGAGTCGACCTCACCGTGAGGAAGGGGGAGTTGATCTCGATAATGGGGCCCTCAGGAAGCGGAAAAACAACTCTCTTGAACATCATCGGCACCATGGATCGCCCCACCAGCGGCAGGGTGAAGATAGATGGAGTGGATGTGACGGACATGAAGGAGGGACAGCTCGCCAACTTCAGATGCCTCAAGATGGGTTACCTCTTCCAGTTCTTCAACCTCATCTCAACTTTGGACGCCGTTGAGAACGTGAAGCTGCCCATGATCCTGTCCGGAAGATACACAGAGAGAGATGCGGATCAAAGGGCTGGAGAGCTCTTGGGTCTCGTTGCTCTCAAGGAGACGGTCTGGAGAAACAGGCCGGTTCAGATGAGTGGCGGAGAGAGGCAGAGGGTTGCCCTCGCCAGAGCCCTAGCGAACGAGCCGGCGTTGATCATGATGGATGAACCCACAGGCGCTCTGGACACAGTGACCGGCGCAAAGGTCATGAAGCTTGCTCAGATGCTGAACGAGTTCTCCGGGCAAACGTTCATAGTGGTTTCTCACAATCCCATGGTCGCCCGGGTGGCGAAGAAGGTTTACTACATCGGAGATGGAAAGCTGTATGAAAACCCACCCGAGTCGCTTATGAAATTCGAAGCGGAGCTCAGCTACCCCGAGAAACGCGCCCTCTTCGCCAATCAACTCAGACTCCTCAAGCAGTCCCTCCTCACGCTGGAGAAACGCCGGGAAAGCGGAGACATCGGCAGGGAGACCTACGCAGCTAGCAAGCTCAAGATAATGAAGCAACTGGAGAGGATCACAGCGGGAGTGGAGTCAACCCGAATGGCGGGGAGATCGAACTGAAGAGGGAAAAGTCAATTCCGGCTTTGTGCTTGGTTCTACTAGTCTTCTTCAGCGCGATCGGTCCGGCTTGGTCGTCCCTGATCCACTCAAAGGTTGTCACACAGGCCCCGGGAGTCAACCCAGCGATCAAACTCAAGAAGACGAGGTCATTGGATGTCGTTTACCTTTCAGACGGCAGCATAAGTTCAGAGAAGATCGACGTCTCTCTGCAGCTGACAAACACAGGAGACCAAGACATCGTGGCGGGATTGGTGGATAGGGCGGAGGAATTGACATCGGATCCGGTGATGCTCGGCGACACACCTCCACCATCACTGGTTGAGAGAAAGGGAGACGTGACATACATAACTTGGGAGGAACTGCTGGTTCCCGCAAAGAGCGCCGTCACATACGAGTATGAAGGCGAAACCGATGAAAGCTTGCCCATCAGCTTCCAAGAGGAAATATACGTCAACGATGAGAGAGGCGAACTGGTTGTCAGCGAAGGCTCACGAATGGTCAGAGCAAACGTCTCGGACATCGTGACCTGGTCCCTCATCCTAACAATGAAGTCTCCCCGAACATTCACTGGCAGCGAATACGTTTTGAACCCCGTCCTGCTAAGCGTCTCCGTATCCTTGGATGAAGAGGCTTTCACCGACATTTCGCCAGAGCCAAAAGTGAACAGCACCCTAAGCCTGGGCGGAGCCAGGAGAATCAACTGGATAGTGGTCCTTATGGATTCCCAGAGCAAGCTCAACGTCAGCGCCAGGGTGGCGTCTAGAGGTGCTTGGGGAGTCGTTTCGGTCGATCCCATCAATGTGCAGATAATAGAGGATCCGGAGTTAATCATAGGACAGATAGATAGCAGCGTCAAGATGCTATCCGCAAGCATTCTTGCTTTTCGTGAAACAAGGGGTGTCTTTGAGGGCCTTGGTCTTGCGGTTCAAAAGATTTCTCAGGGGATACTGGAGACCGAGAGCAGCCTGCAGTCGAGTAGTGAGGAGACCAACAAGCTGCAAGAGTCGCTAGCGGACCTACAGACCCAGATCGAAGATTTGCTGAACCAATCAAGCGGTGGAGAGGGAGGGCTCGATCAAATCATAGAGATGCTGAATCAGAGCTCAGCGCAGGTGGACGAGCTAGCTGCTGCGATAAACGCTTCCAAGGCGATCCATCAGACCGTTATCAACTCACTCGGCCTAGTGTCGGACAGGCTGCCAGATATGATGGCTGCGATGGACCTACTGGTCCAAAGCATGGAGGCCGTCGACGAGGCAATGGACGCCCTAGAAGAGTATATGCCTCAGATCCGTCAAATCCTTGACACCGCCATACAGTCGCTACAGGGGTCGATAGAGATCCTCGAGTATGTTCGAGACCAGCTAACAGACCCAGAGTTGAGGAATCAGCTCCAGGATGTGATAGACCAGCTCACGGCGATTCTCGAAGGATTAAACACGGCATACTTTTTGCTGATCGAACTGCCTCAATCGGTAGAATCGGTTCTAGTCGCCGTCAAAGAGTTGGCAAGGGGCTTTCGCGAGTTGCAGAGGGGCGTGGACGCCATGATGGCCGCGCTGTCAGGCTCCATGGTTATCCTAGACGGCATTCTCACTGGTCTACCGGCGGCCAAGGAGGCCAACGAAGAACTTGTGAATGTGCTGAACCAGACCGCTGCGGCGCAGTTAGAGGCACAGAACGAGCTTCGCCTTATGTTCGAGCGGATGGGAGCAAACTTTGAAGGAATTTCCTCCGCGTTGGAAATGGGTGAGGTGATCTCCGGGGGCCTGCGAGAAGTCGCAGGTTCGCTCAGCAACATCACGAAGGCCTCCACGGAGCTCGGGGTGCAGGCCGCGCAGAACGTGACAGAACTAGAAGACGAATTGGCAAGACTGCAAGAGTCGAAGAGGACACTGGAACACTTCTCGAGGATGGTGGAGTTCGGTGGCGCCGAGGTGAAGGTGCCTGGAGCCGAGTGCTCCTTCGCAGTTGCCCCTATCACATCTCAAACCGGAAGCTACTTGACTATCGAGAAGGTCTACGTGGATCCCGCTCCCACCGTGGCGCACAACGCCACGGCTTTCGTGTATTGGGTTTGGATCAGGCTCTGCAGCGATGCCAACTTGAGGTCCGTTGAGGCCTCGGTCAACGGAAGCTGGGTGGCAGTGCAAAATACGACTGCCCTCAGAATCTCATATGTCGATGCCGAAGGTTCGATACTAATCCCTATCTATGCAGAGATACCGATCACGGAGAGATCTAACGTACTGCTAGACCTCGCCGGCCACCGACTCAGGATAACATTGGCCTGCGGGAGCCAGCCCAAGGTAGCGGTGGACGCTGACATAGCTTTCTACCCGCCAGAAGTCGTACCGCAGAGGGGCGACGCTGCCTCGCAGCTGGTCCTCAACCAGCCTCAGATTCTTTTGGCTGTCGTTGCACCCGGCGTCACGGTCACAACTACTACTGAAGCCACCCCGCGTGTCCCTGTCACAGCGGTCTCCATTTTGCTCGTCTCAGCGGTTGCCATAATCATTCTGGCGCTGACCACTGCTCGGAGAAGGCGAAAGGAGGCAGCAGAGATGACCCTGGCCCCCGAGGAACTGGCCTCCACTCCAGAGATTGTCGAGAGAATTGAAGAGCTCGAGAAGGAGCTTGAGGCCGATGAGGAGCAATAGCGGGATCGATCGCAGCAACGCATCACTTGACTGATGTGACTCAGCGGCGCAAAGGAAGTTCGATTCGATTCACTCGAACGAATTGGTCATTGAGCAAAATAGGATGCCATCTTCAGGTTGTTCGACATGACGTTGATCACCTGCTCGAGCACGTCCTCCTTGGGTTTACTCGCATCGATCTCATAGAGGGGCACTTCGGGTTCAAGCATAGTGAAGAAGGCACTGTAGAAGCGAGGCAGGTTTCTGAGAACCTCGATATCTCCCGTTCTGAGTTCTTCCCGTTCCCTGGCACTCTGTCTCGCGACGGACTCTTCCACGGTGATCTCGAAGAACAGATACGCGTCAGGCTTGACGAGGGTCCCAACAGCCTTGTTTACGATGTAGCTAGGGAAATGTACAAAGAAGGCTAGGGTTGGGTTCTTCTCGCTGGCATAGTTGGCAAAGCTGAAGGCCAACGACGAGGCGTAGTTCCTGTCCATTATGACCGCCTTACCTTCCTCCTTGAGTTTCTTGGCTTCAACGCCTCTGGTGTAGTATTGTGTTAGAAACCACGTTTCTGTCCCGATTGACGCTCTGTCAGCCACCTCGAAGCCCCTAACAGCGGCCAGCTCCGCTATCTCGGGCATCACCACCACGTTCTTCATCCTCTGGGCGACCTCCTGCGCGATCGAGGACTTGCCGCACCCCGGGAGCCCCTCGAACACCACTATTATGCCAGGCATCGTCCACGCACCCTGTGCCATGCGTCCATGTGCTTATAGAATTACTGCCCATAGACATTCGTTACTCAGCTTGTTTCCTATCCTTGGAAATCTCGATCGATCCGGTCAAACCAAGGTAAAGTCTACTAGAATGTTCATCGGCGAGACCTCTTTCTTTGCGATCAAGTCGCTTAGCTCTCTGTTGGAGAAGAACCTCGCCTCCCGCACATCATATGTCTTTCCTGCTTCCAGCGATCCGCCCGTAGGCCTTGCGACAAAGAAGCAGTCGAACTCCGAGAAATCCCCGTTCTTGGGAGACTTGGCAAGGAACTGATATATCCCCAGAAGCCTGACTATGTGCACGTCAAGCCCGGTCTCGTTCTTCACCTCGTGCACTGCTACCTCTTCCGGTTGTTCCTCTTGTCCAACACAGGTGTACGGTATGGACCAGACCTGACCCTCGGAACGAACCAGGAGAACATCCGTTCCTTGGCTGACAACAACGCCGACGCCGAGGTAACACTCACCGTGCCTCTTCCTCATCTCAAGAACCTCATCGTCGCTCACCCTTTCTTGGTCCCAAAGATTGACGGCAGCGCGATACTTCTTTGCCAGGCTTTGGATCCGCGCCGGGATTCTCATCGGGCACATCTGACGGGCGGCTGTCCATTAAGTCTTTCCGGCCTTCAGCGATCGACCGAAGTTTGCCAGCTCTTTGTTTTCTCATCCCAAAGCCTCTTCTCGCTCTTCTTTCGGCATGGGAAAGAATGCTTAAGAAGCGCCCACCAAACCGTGAGACTAAACCTCTAATAACACGCGTGATAATTATTCCTCAGACGTTGCCAATGGCACACAAGGAGAAATGCTTCAGGTGCAAGGCCAGAACCCCAGAGGGCCTCTACGTCACGATATCAAGGCGTGGGTCAACGGTTGACAGTCAGACTCACCCTCTCTGTGCCGGTTGCGCCGTTGATTTCTGGAAGTGGGCCGACGAGATGCGGACGATAATGGCTTATCAGACCGTCTCGTCGATGAAGGAGGCTCTTCGGAAGAAGGAGAAGCGCCTCAAGAAGAGAGAGGCAAGTGTGAGGAAGCGAGAGATGCGCTTGGCTCAGAGGCGCGAGAACAAGAAATTGGAGGTTCTTGCAAGAAGTCGATAAGGGCGTAGCCATCTACATTCGATGAAGATTGTCCGCCTCTGCGGACTCTGTTCCCATAGCAGCCCGAGCAATATCTTCAAACCAACGCGCGCAAGGCCGGCTTGAGCACCTCTCTCGACTGGCGGCGGCTCTGAGCCGGCTGGACATATGTTGAAAGCCGCATTCGAGCAGTTGAGAACGTCTGTGCGACCCTGTCTCTAAGAGCTATGGCTGCGAATTCTGGCATCACACTGTTGACTAGGTGGGTGGAGGGATATCCCGGGGATATTCCGCTGCATCTCTGATCACAATATACGAAGATTTGTCGTCGTCTGTAGGTGAAGGAGGCCAATTCGGGGGAACCATGCTTCGGGTGATCGTATATTCTGAATGGCCATAGCTTGCATACCCGAGGCTTCACTGTCTGGATGGTGCATAGCCACCTCCCTTGGATCCACCTTTGGAAGACGCATCTCCCGGAGATGGTTGACCTGAGGTGTGGTTGCCGGTTTACTACCGTGGTGAGGCCCAGGCCATAGAGCTCAACTATTGTCCGCCACTCCTCTTGGGTGATAGGCACTGAGAAATGCTTACAACACTCGCCGCAGGCGATGCAATTCCAGTCTCGGATTCTGCTCCAGGGTACAGGGTCGACCTTGAACTGCCACGGGTCTCCCTCTAAGGAGTTCGATTTGATCAACCGACCGGGAGCGTGCCCGAGCAACAGATCAAGGGACAAGGCGTTGCACCTTTCCAAGCTCTCCCTATATGTTGTTTCTCACAAGAATTTAAGCTGAGGTCGAAATCAGGCCCCTCGGTATGAAGCGATCGATCGGGATCGTCGAGAGGTCTACAAGGTAGGTAGGCTGCGCCATGGTGCCAAGGACCTTCGTCGCATCGATCACGGCGCGTGCTTTGGGACAGTAGATTGATCGATCGGACGGCCGGGGGAAACCCTTTAACGGAGATTCAGCTAGCTGTCTTCCAGCTGATTGCATCATGCCGATTAGGCTGGGCATCGTTGGCAAGACCAACACCGGCAAGACAACATTCTTCAACGCAGCCACTTTGGGCGCAGCCAAGGTATCCACGTATCCCTTCACGACCAAGACACCCAACTCGGGGGCTGCAAACGTACTGACTCTGTGCGTCTGCAGAGAGTTCAAGGTCAAGGACAACCCGAAGAACTCAGTTTGTGTTGAAGGCTGGCGGGAGGTCCCGAGCGAGCTGATAGACCTACCTGGGCTGATCAAGGGGGCGTGGGAGGGGAAAGGTCTAGGGAACAGGTTCCTCTCCGTGGCCGCCACCTCAGATGCTTTATTGCACGTTGTGGATGCGTCGGGAAGCGTTGACCCCGAGGGAAAGATAACCGACACTGGGAAGGGCGACCCGGTGCTCGACGTGCTCGACATCGAAGAGGAGCTTGTGAAATGGCTGTGGAAGGTGATACAGGACAACTATGACAGGATAACAAGGGAGATCAAGTCGGGGATGGAGTTTTCGAAGGCTATGACCATCGTACTCAGTGGGAGCAAGGTCACCGAGAGCCACGTCGAAGCAGCCCTCAAGATGGGCGGGCTGGACGCAGGCGACTTTATGAGTTGGTCTCCGGATGATCTTCTCTTGTTCTCCGAGAAGCTGAGGCAAGTCTCCAAGCCCACCCTCATCGTTGCTAACAAGATGGATCTTCCTTCATCCGCCAAGAACTTCAAGAGGCTTCAGGACGAGTTCCCCGAATCCATCATCGTTCCCTGCAGCTCTGAGGCCGAGCTGGCGTTGAGGAGGGCTGAAGCACGAGGCTTCATCAGGTACGTTCCGGGAGAAGAGCGCTTCGAGGTGCTTGATGAGGGGAGGCTGACCGAGAAGCAGCGGTGGGCTCTCGGCCATATCCGGACAAAGGTTCTAGGTGAATACCTGCACACAGGTGTCCAGTTTTCGATCAACGTGGCGGTCTTCAAGCTACTGAGGATGAACGCGGTTTATCCCGTCTATGACCCGAAGAAGCTCTCGGACAAGAGGGGAAACGTTTTGCCAGATGTCTTCCTCATGCCCAGTGGCTCCACGGTCACCGACCTGGCTGGGCAGGTCCACACCGACCTGGCGAAGGGCCTCCTCTTCGGGTTGGACGCCAGAACAGGCTTGAGGCTGCCAGCCCATTACCAGCTAAAGGACAGAGATGTGCTCAACATAGTTTC
>JBGVSY010000110.1:0-12408 GCA_041862235.1 Nitrososphaeria archaeon
AGGTTGCAGCACAGGCGTTGAGAGCACCGACCGCCCTCCTTGAAGTGGCAGACGGACATGTCTTCGTGAAGGGCAAGCCCGAGAGAAACGTGGCTTTCAGCGATCTCATCCTCGGCTACACCTATCCGAACGGAAATGCAATAGGAGGTCCTCTTATCGGCGTTGGGACCCACATCGCAACAGGAAACACAAACCTGGACCCAGAAACCGGGCAGGGTATCCCGACCGTCTTCCACACCTTCGGCGCCACGGCCTGCACCGTGGAAGTCGACGTCTCCACAGGACAAGTGAATGTGGAGGAGGTCGTGCAAGCGTTCGACATAGGGAAGGCCATCAATCCTCAACTGGTAAGAGGACAGATGGACGGAGGATACATCATGGGACATAGCCTCGCACTCTACGAGGAGATGATCTTCGATGACCGCGGATGGGTACTCAATCCAAACCTGTCAACCTACTATGTCCTGCGCGCCAAGGACATGGCAAGGGAGATCAAGGAAGTCATCATTGAGAACCCGCAGAGCGACGGCCCCCATGGAGCCAGAGGAATAGGCGAGAACGTTATGCTGCCGGTGGCGCCTGCGATAGCCAACGCCATACGCGATGCGATAGGCATCCAGATCATGGACCTTCCAATGACCCCAGAGAACATCTGGAAAGCGATCAAGCAACAAAGACCGGGCCTCTTGGAACGCGCGAGGAGAAGTTTGACGGAGGATTGAGAAATGTCGTTCGGTTCCCCATACCTCACCCTTCCAGAGTTTCGGTACCTACGTCCCCGGTCTCTCAAAGAGGCCCTTGATCTCCTTGGTCAGCACGGAGAGGAGGCGAAGATACTTGCAGGCGGAGTTGCCCTGATAGCCTTCATGAAGGAGAGACTACTGGCACCAGAGTACGTCATCGACATAAAAGGTATAGAAGAACTTAACGAGATCGAATACACTCCGGGCAAAGGAATCTGCATAGGGTCCACCGTGACCTTCAACCAGATAATCTCCTATGAAGCGGTGGAGGAACACTATGGCGCACTCTATGACGCAGCCCGATCGGTCGGAGACATAACCCTGAGAAATAGGGCGACCCTTGTAGGAAACATATGTGAAGCTCTACCATGGAACGACGGTCTGGCCTCCCTCACTCTGTTCGAAGCAGAATTAGCCTTGAAGAGCCCTAAGTCGGAAAGATCGATTCACGTCGAGGAATTCATCAAGGGGATAATGGAGACGGACATACGCCCCGACGAGATCATAACCTCCATACACATACCTGAACCTCCAGAGAACTCCAGAAGCACTTACGTCAAGACAACTTCAAGAAGCGAATTCAGCATCGCGAATCTGGGAGCTCTTGTATCGAATCCCGACATTCCTGACAAGAGATTGGTAAGGTTGGTGTACGCAGCGGCGGCACCCACACCCGTCCCTGTGCCAGAGGCCGAGAAAGTGTTTCGTAGGTCAGGCAATCTCTCTGACCTTATAGATGAGGCGATACCGATCATACTTGAGAAAGTCGCACCTATGTCCGACATGCACGCCAGTTCTGAGTACCGAGCTCACCTCATAGACGTCCTAACAAGAAAGGTCCTGAAACAATTGATGGAGGGGAGATAGATGCCGCGCGAGATAAGCGTGAAGGTAAATGGAAAAGATGAGAAGCTGGTTGTCAAGGACAACGAACTCCTCCTCGACGTTCTCAGGGACAAGCTGCAACTGAAGAGTGTCAAGGCATCCTGTTGGAGGGGAGAGTGCGGCCTCTGCACCGTGCTCCTCAACGGGGCGCCGGTAAAATCCTGCCTAATATTGGCGGCAGAGGTTGAAGGGAGCGAGGTAACGACGGTCGAGGGCCTCAGCAAAGAAGGAGTTTTGTCACCGATTCAGAAGGCGTTCATCGAAAATGGCGCACTGCAGTGCGGGTTCTGCACCCCTGCCTTTGTCCTACTCTCACATCACCTGCTGACCGCAAACCCCGACATGTCTGAGGAGGAGATAAGGGAGGGGATCAGCGGCCTGATCTGTAGGTGCGGCACCTACAAGCAGATTGTCAACGCAATCAAGGCAGGCGCGCCTTTCTACAAATCGTCGTCCTAGAGTATCTTAGAGAGAATGTCTTCGTACTCTTTCTCCAGCTTGATCGGGGGTTTCCAGGAGACCTGAACAGCCTCCACCCCCTGGTCCTTAAGAGCTTGGTAGAAGACGTCCAGACCTATGTTTATCACCTTCAGGGGCGATCCGAACAGCTTCGACGCCTCTGTCTCGCTCTTGCTCTTCTTCTGTTGCTTCATATTCTCACCCCCTACATTGCGGATAGATACTCCTTGTACATTCTTCTGACAGTGGAATCCATGATTTCACCCTTCGCCGCGATGATCCAAGCCAAGAGCGCCACGAGTGCATTCGTCGGGAGCACCGTTACTCCCAACCGCTGCAAGCGCTCCACTTGGCCGGCAAGGTTCTGTGGGTCCTTGTCGGTTCCGCAGACGTGAGCTAGGATGGGCAGGTATCTTCTGCCTTTCTCCGCTATCTTCTGCGCACCCTGAATCGCTTCGACATGAGCTCCTGCAGGGTCTGCATGAGAACCATAGCCAAGGACGAAGTCCATCATTATCACGGCAACTTCTGGGTCGGATGCTTCATTGACGAGCCTGATCCTACGTACGGTCGGATCCATCATGGGGTGGGCTCTGCCCTTTGTGTACTCTTCCTCCCCCAAGTCGACGACGGTGTTCCGGGAGCTCTTGTATGGGTCTGTGAGGATCAGCCTCTTGTCTAGAGGAGCGTTCGAGTAGATATCGCCCATTGCTTCCCTGAGGAGGATCATCGTTTCATACATCAGAGTGCCTCCAGTATAGAGGCCTCTCAGGTACCTTTGCTCCTCAGCGAGCTTTGCAGAAATCTTGTCCGCCATTCTGATGAGAGCGTCAGGCTCAATGGAAATCAGCTTCACGGCTTCGCTGTATTTCGCCTCGTCGACAGCTCTTATCGACTCGAGGGCGGCGGCGTGGAGTGTCTTGGTCTGCCGCACCCTCTCCTTGAGGTCCTTCCCAATAGGAATGGTTTCTCCTCCAACAAAACAGGTTACGTAGCTCTTAATGCACTCGGACTTGACGTAGTCCATTATCGCCACTTGCACTTCCGCGTCAGGTGGCTTTGACACCAGAGTGATGATGTTTGTCTCAGGGTCCGCTTCCAGAGCCTTTATCCCTTCCAATGTCATTATTCCGCCGACAGATTTCTTCACATCTCCGCCGCCGACACCGATGGCCTGGGAGACACCTGAGCCGGCTTGACTGACCAGCACACTCACCTCCTGAAGGCCTGTCCCTGCCGCCGCAACTATCCCGATCGGGCCCTTGTTCACAACGTCTGCGAAGGCCACGGCGACGTTGTTGATTATCGAGGTACCCGCCCCAGGGCCCATCACGAGAAGGCCTCTCTGCTTTGCGATCTTCTTCAACTCAAGCTCATCCTCCACGGGAACGTGGTCGCTGAACAGGTGTACATTCACTCCCCTCTCAAGTAGCGGAATCACGACACCCCTTGCGTGCTCGCCGGGTATGGAGACGATGGCGAGGTTCGCATCGGGCATGGCCTTCAAGGCGGCGTCAAGGCTGTAGAATGCCCTCTCCGCCGCCGATGGCTTCATGAGCATCTCTTCGATCTTCTTGATCGCGTCGGAGGAGGCCGCTTCACTCCTTGCTCTCAGAGAGACGACCATGTCGTTCTCAGTTGATATTCGCGCCTCTTCAGTAAGCAGCCCTAGCTTCTCCAGGATCTCCTTGTTTGTCTCCGTGCCCATGACCACAGCTGCTTCCAAGACTCCTGGAATTTTCTTGGCCTCCTCTGAGATCTTGAGGAGCTGAATTGAATCTCTGTAGAAGTTCTTCCTGACCACACTCTTCGTCACAGACAAACCTTTCATCAACGCGAAGTGAAGGCCTCATAGTTTCTTGATATAACGTTAACTGCATGGGTCGAGAATGAGGACGGAGATCGGCATCGCCAAGCAATCATTTAAGACCAGTTGGAGCCTACTGGAGTGGGGGCAAACATGAGCAGCAACATTAGAGAAGAAATCGAGAAAGCTAACTCTGATGCGGTAGAGAGAATGATGGAGAGCGACCCAGTCTGGGCGGGGATAGGCCCGGCGAAAAAAGTCATTCCTGGTTTCAAGGACATGATGCTGACCCACGCAGGGCCACCCATAGATTGGAAGCGCATGAGCGGCCCCGTTAGGGGGGCCATAATCGGCGCTGCTATCTACGAAGAATGGGCTAGCAGCCCGGAGAAGGCCGAGAGACTTGCCGAATCTGGGGAGATCCAGTTCAAGCCCAACCACCAGGTGAATGCTGTAGGCCCCATGACCGGCATAATATCGCCCAGCATGCCGGTGATCGTGATACGCGACCGAAAGCACGAACACGAAGCGTTTTCCAACCTCAACGAAGGCATAGGAAAGGTCCTGAGATATGGCGCCTACAGCGACGAAGTGATCAAGAGACTCAACTGGATGAGGGACTATCTCGCTGCAAGTCTGGAGGCTGCGATAGCGGAGATAAGAAAAGAGAAGGACGGCGTTGCTCTGAAGCCCATAATATCTCAGGCGCTTCACATGGGTGACGAGTGCCACAACAGGCACAATGCCGCCACATCTCTCTTCCTAAGGGAGATCACTCCGTACATGTTTCGCAGCGGCCTGGACAAGGATACCCTAATCGAATCCTACTCCTTCATGAACAACAATAACTTCACCTTCTTGGGGTTCGCCATGGCTGCCGCCAAGGCGATGACATTCGCAGCACACGACATCAAGTACAGCACACTCACTACGGTCATGACAAGGAATGCGACGGACGCCGGGATCTGGGTTAGCGGGCTTGGCAACCAGTGGTTCACGGCCCCAGCGCCCGTCCCCAAAGGTGTGTGGTTCCCAGGCTTCACTGAGAAGGATGCAGCTGGGGACCTCGGTGACAGCTCAATAACCGAGACCGCCGGCTTCGGCGGATTTGCGATGGCCGCCGCTCCAGCGATCGTCTCGTGGGTGGGAGGGTCGGTCGACTTTGCCGTCGAGAACACGAGGAAGACATACGAGATCACTCAAGCCAAGCACAAATACTTCACAATGCCCTACCTAAACTTCGAAGGAACGCCAACTGGAATAGACATCCGGAAGGTAGTCAAGACGGGAATCACCCCGACAATCAACACCGGAATAGCTCACAAGGAGGCAGGCATCGGCCAGGTAGGAGCCGGGATGGTTAACTTCCCGATGGAGATGTTCAAGGCCGCACTGAAGGCATACGCTGAGAAGTACGGGATCTGAGCCCACACATTGATCCAAAGGGTCACAGCGAAGTCCATCGGCAGGAATGCACTCCTAGAGATCAGTAAATATCGAGAAGCAAGGTTAGGCTCGGTCGCAGCGGTCTTCGACAACACAATCTACATCAGAACGAACAGCGACGAACTGGTGGTCGTCATCAGAAAAGACGCCAGGTCGCCGATAAACATCAACATCCACGGCGGCTCAAGCTTTCTATCCACAACAAGGGCCTCCGCTGACGCCGTAGTGAATACTGGAGAGCTCGTGCTGGACCGCTTGAGGCTATCTTACTATCCCTGCCCGGAATACGTGTCGCACGTCGATGAGCTAGCACTGAACCCCGAAAGCGCAAGAATCGAGGCATCAATACTGAGTGCGGCAAGGGTCGCTAGCATTCTAGCCCAATCTGGGTGCGTTCTCGATCCTCAGTCTCAATCCCACGATGGCGCAAGAAGATTCTTGACAGCGGTGGCCTCAAGCGAATCAGAGGAGCAGATACCCGATCTGGCGGGGGAATTGCTGGGCTTAGGGGTCGGCTTTACTCCCTCCGGCGATGACTTCGTCGCTGGCCTATTAGCCTCTTTCAACGTCCTCTCCTGCCGAGACAAAAAGAAACCGATCGTCATAGAATGGGAAGTGCTGCGATCTCGGACTTCGTGGATCAGCGCGCGGCTGATCGACTACATGCAAAAGACGGTTGTCGACGAAACCGTTGAGAAATGCATCCGCTTCATCGCTGCAGGAGATAAGAACGCTGCTATCGACGCTGTCATTGACCTCGCGTCAAGGGGTCACACTTCAGGCGCTGACATCTCGATTGGTTTGCTCTGCGGTGCATCGCTCTTCCTTGAAAACTTCCGCGGAGGGAACTTGTTCCAACGTTTGACGAAGTTCTTTGACTTGCGGGGCTAGCCGCCTCCAACAACCTCCAAGATGTCCAAGGTGTCTGCCGAGACCCTGTCTCCGACAGCAATAGGCGTCTCCATGCCCTGAAGCATCCTAATGCTATGGCCGTTGACGAGTATCACAACATTGTCCTTAAGGCTCGAAGAATCTTGCTTGAAGATCAATTGAGAAAACCTGGGGCCGAACCGCCTGGACAACTCCCTTACGAGATCGCCCACTGTGCAGGGAGGCGGGTCCAGCTCCATCTCCCTCTGCCCGGCGACGTCCCCAATCCTGGAGTGCAGCAGCACTTTAACGGGCATCGTGTCTCAACCATCTTTGGCAGCGATATATGCGTTGTCCACGATGTCGTCGATGTGATCAAGATCGATCGACCGAATGAGATGCCTAGGAAAGCCGAGACCCTTCCTAAGCCCCCGGTGCTCACGCTTAAGTGATGGTGAGGTAACCCGTCTACATATCATGATTTCTCTGGTCGTTCTTGCCGCCGGACAGTCAACGAGGTTTCCGGGAAACAAGCTGCTATTCCAATATCGAGGGGAATCTATTGTCCACAGGGTAGCCAGGGTCGCCCTCGCGTCCAAGGCTGACGAGATCGTTTTTGTAACAGGTCACCAGAGCAAACTTATCAAGCAAGCTTTGGCAGACCTCTCGTCTACCTCCAAGCTGAGGTTTGTCTTCAATCGAAACTACACCAAGGGCATGTCGTCTTCTGTAAGAGCCGGTGTTTCCAGCATCAGCCCCGTGGCCCAAGCAGTCATCTTTCTACCGGCGGACGTAGCGCTCCCCAACCCTGGGCCGATCAATGCGTTGGTCGACTTCTTCACTGAAGACAGGCCAAAGATTGCAGTTGTAAGTCATAGAGGGATGCGCGGTCACCCGATCCTCTTTCGCCGTGATCTATTCTCTGAGGTTGCAGCCATGAGCGAAGAGGATCAAGGTTTGAAAGCATTGGTGAAGAAGTACAGCGACGAGGTGCGAGATGTCCCAGTTCCGGAGAGATCTGTCCTCACAGACATCGACACCAGGAGTGACCTAGAGCGTGACTTCACTGCTCCATAGGAACCTTGCGATCAATCGCGGGACAGCCGTCCGGGGATTAGACGAGCTCGATCGATCGATCAGCTCGGCGAAGGTCTAGCGGGTGATTAATGTTCCAGCTTCCCCGCTCAACGCCGGGCCTGCAAGGTCCAGGGAAGTTATGATCGCTCGCTCTCCACCGGCCTCGAGAAAGCGGATGCAGGCTTTGACCTTAGGCCCCATACTTCCCGGAAGGAAGTGCCCCTCCTCGAGATAGCGCTTCGCTTCGACGAGACTCATTCTGTCCAAGGCCCGCTGGTCGGGCTTTCCGTAGTTCAACGCCACCTTGTCTACGTCCGTGAGAATCAAGAATATGTCCGCATCCGCAGCTTCAGCGAGACGCTCACCGGCCAAGTCTTTGTCTATGACGGCCTCAACGCCAGTGAGGCTGCGTCCTTCTGAGGCCACGGGGATGCCTCCTCCCCCAGACGCAATCACAACTGCCCGCACGTTGACGAGCTGCCGAATGGCATCTTTTTCGACTACTGCTATAGGGTCTGGTGAGGGGACAACGCGGCGCCAAGGCCGGTCTCCGGTTGGCTTCACCTTCTTCACAAGGTAACCTCTATCCTTTCTCAGCGCCGTGGCTTGTCTCTCTGAGTAGAAAGGCCCGACGGGCTTGGTGGCGTTTTCGCCGATGAACTCCGGGTCGTTTTTGTTGACCAACACCTGTGTTACGACTGTGACCACTGGGGTCTTCGCGAGTTCTCCGCCCGCTTCCCGAAGGTAGTTCACCATTGTCTGCTGGATCATGTAACCGATCTGTCCCTGCGTCATCGCCCCCAAGATGTCTAGCGGCTGTGGCGGAACGATCTTCTGTCCCTCCTCCTGCTGAAGCATCAAGTTCCCAACCTGCGGACCGTTCCCGTGAGTGATGATGACGGTATGCCCATCACGAATCATCCCGAGTATGTGACGGCATGTGGCCTGTATGTTTCGAAACTGCTCTTCAGATGTTCCACTCTCGTCAGCCTGCTTGATGGCGTTGCCACCGAGGGCGACAACGAGTACCTTAGATCGCGAACTCATGCGCGCTGGCGGAGAGGTCCACCTAAATAGTGTTGCTGGGGGCTTTTCAGCCTCTCTGAAACGATCGATTGATGGCCATTTCCTTTCGTGAAAAACTTAAGGTGCAAAGCAGCGTAGGTAAGCTGGAGCGCTATGAGCAAGAAAGCGCAAGTAACCTCGCATAGCTCGGATAAGGCCTTCAGATCTGATTCGGGTATTCCAGTGAAGAGCTTCTATGGCGAAGGCGACGCAAAGCCTCTCTCAGCTGAGGATACACCGGGGCAGTTTCCGTTCACCAGGGGTATCTACCCCGAGATGTATCGCTTTCGGTTGTGGACGATGAGGCAGTACTCGGGTTTTGGCAGCGCCGAGGAGACAAACGAACGATTCAAGCTGCTGATGAAAGAGGGACAGACCGGGCTGAGCATTGCTTTCGATCTGCCAACCCAGCTCGGCTATGACTCGGACAACCCGAGGGCGTATGGCGAGGTAGGGAGAACCGGCGTCGCCATAAGTACCCTGAAGGATATGGAAACCCTGTTCGATGGGATCTCGTTGGACAAGGTCAGCACGTCGATGACGATAAACTCGACGGCACCCATCATCCTGGCATTGTATGTTGTCCTTGCAGAGAAGCAGGGGGTGCCCTTGGCCTCGCTTCGAGGGACAGTTCAGAACGACGTGCTCAAGGAGTATGTTGCTCGAAACACCTACATATTTCCTCCGGGTCCATCCATGAAGCTTGCCGTCGACCTCATAGAATACTGCACCAAGAACGTGCCAAACTGGTATTCGATAAGCATAATCGGATACCACATGAGGGAGGCAGGATGCAACGCCATACAGGAGGTAGCCTTCACTCTTGCGAACGCGGCGGAGTATGTCAAGGCTGTGCTGGAGAGAGGCATGAAGGTAGATGAGTTTGCCCCACGCCTCTCGTTTTTCTTCGCCTGCGGGAATGACTTCTTCGACGAGATAGCCAAGTTCAGAGCCGCAAGAAGGCTTTGGGCAAAGATGATGAAGGAGAGATTCCAGGCGAAGGACTCGAAGTCGATGACGCTAAGGTTTCACACACAGACCAGCGGAGCAACCCTCACAGCTCAGCAGCCTTTGAACAACATAGCGAGAGTTACTATCCAAGCGTTGGCCGCTACACTCGGAGGAACACAATCGCTCCACACAAACTCCTTCGACGAAGCCCTCTCCCTTCCAACTGAGCAAGCGGTCCTAACTGCTCTGAGGACTCAGCAGGTGATCGCCTACGAGTCCGGCGTGCCAAGAGCCGTCGATCCGCTGGGCGGCTCCGTCTACGTTGAGTACCTCACCGATGAGCTCGAGAAAGAGGCTCAGAAAGAGATCGACAAAATCGATGAAATTGGAGGCGCTGTGGCCGCCATCGATAGCGGCTACATGCAGCGAAAAATCCACGACAGTGCATACCGGCATCAAAACGAACTGGATGCCGGCACGAAGATAGTCGTCGGCGTGAACAAGTTCACGGCCGAGGAGAAGATCAAGGTTCAGCCGCTCAAGGTGAGTGACAAGGCTGTGAAGCAGCAGCTGGAGAGGCTGCGTACTGTCAAGGAGAATCGTGATCCAGAGAAGGTGAAGCATGCACTCAGGGCAGTCGAGAAGGCCGCGAGAACGGGCGACAACGTCATGCCTGCAATAGTTGAGGCAGTCAAGATCTACGCTACCACAGGTGAGATCACAGAGGCTCTAAGGAGCGTCTACGGCGCCTACAAACCCGCCACCGCATATTGATCGACGGATGCCGGAACAGTCCTTACCCTGGCAACTCTTATAATAACAGGATAGGAGCTGCTGTCTTGTACGAGACATGTCCGCAGAGGATAAGCTGAAGAAGCTCGCTGAGCTCAACGAGGTCGCTGAACAGGGAGGCGGGAGGCAGAGGATCGAGCGGCAACACGCGAAGGGAAAGCTGACAGCAAGAGAAAGAATCGATCTTCTACTCGACCCCGGAACCTTCCATGAAATCGATAAGTTCGTCACCCACAGGTGCACGGAGTTTGGCCTTGAGGAGCAGAAGTACCTTGGAGACGGCGTCGTAACGGGCACCGGCAAGATAAACGGGAGGCAAGTTTTCCTCTTCTCTCACGACTTCACGGTCTTCGGGGGATCTCTGAGCGAAACCTTCGGCCGGAAGGTCTGCAAGGTGATGGATCTAGCGCTAAAGACAGGTGCACCCATGATCGGGTTGAACGACTCAGGAGGGGCTCGCATTCAAGAGGGCGTGACCAGCCTTGCAGCCTACAGCGAGATCTTCTTCAGAAACACCCTAGCCTCGGGAGTCATCCCACAGGTGTCCGCTATCATGGGGCCGTGCGCAGGCGGAGCAGTCTACTCCCCCGCCATGACAGACTTCACGATAGTGGTCGACAAGATCAGCCACATGTTCATCACGGGTCCGGACGTGGTCAAGGCCGCCTTGGGTCAAGATGTGACCTTCGAAGAGCTGGGTGGAGCGATCGTCCACGGACGCGACAGTGGTGTAGCGGATTTCGTCGCTGCAGATGAAGAGGAGTGCATGCTCATCATTAGGAGGCTGCTCTCCTATCTCCCACAGAACAACGCCGAGGAGCCCCCGCTGGTGGAGACAGAGGACAAACCCGACAGGAGCACCGATGAGCTCACAACAGTCATGCCCGAGGACCCATATCAGCCCTACGACATGAAGGAAGTAATCACGGCCGTATTGGACGACAAGGAGTTCCTGGAAGTTCATGAACTCTGGGCTCCCAACATTGTCGTCGGCTTCGGCAGGCTGAACAGACGGTCCGTCGGGATAGTGGCCAATCAGCCCACGCATCTCTCCGGAGCTCTCGACATAAACTCTTCGAACAAGGCGGCGCGCTTTGTCCGCTTCTGCGACACATTCAACGTACCCGTGGTTACGTTCGTCGATGTGCCAGGCTACTTCCCTGGGCTGGAGCAGGAGCACGGAGGAATCATCAAGCATGGATGCAAGCTCCTCTACGCCTACTGCGAGGCAACCATTCCCAAGGTCACACTGATCACAAGGAAAGCCTACGGCGGAGCTTACTGCGCAATGGGCGGAAAGTTCTCGAGAGCCGACATCAACTACGCATGGCCTACAGCCGAGATAGCTGTCATGGGGCCCGAAGGAGCAGTGAACGTAATATTCAGAAAGGAGATCGAAGCCGCCGACGACAAGAGCAGCAGGAGAAAAGAATTGGTGGAAGAGTACAGAGAGAAGTTCGCCAACCCCTACGTAGCGGCTGACAAGGGGATCATCGACGAAGTGATAGAGCAGTCACAGACAAGATGGAAGCTCATAGCTGCTCTGGAGACGCTTTCAGAGAAGAGGGAGATTAGACCTCCCAAGAAGCACGGCAACATCCAGCTCTAGAAACTAGACTTCTTAGAGCAATCGATCGCAAGGAAACCAGACAGACAGGACTCCTCGCTTCTACCTATCATCCACGTCCATGTTATATTGATTGCCGCGCCTCAACAGCAAACATGGACTCAGGGGAAGGAACTCGGTCGACATATAGATTGAAGTGGTGGGGGTGGGGAGAGGAGGGCAAGAGCTACCCCATCGAGGACAGGCCGAACGCGTGGGAATTCCTGAACCGGATCCTAGGATTGTCAGGCAGCGAGAGATCTCCTCGACTGGACCTGGATCAGATCAAACTTAGAGAGAGCCGCGCTGACGAGCGGCTAATCATTGAACTCCAGAGAATCGTCGGAAGGGAGAACGTGTCGACCGAAACCCGAGAGCGGTTGGTCCACTCCACGGGGAAAGGATACCAAGACCTAATCCGTGTAAGGAGGGGCATCGTTCCAAGCCCACCCGACGTCGTGGTCTACCCAACTTCTGAGGTGCAGGTAGCTGCTATCCTGGAGTGTGCATCCCAGACAGGCACGTCGGTCATTCCCTTCGGAGGAGGGACGAGCGTTGTTGGGGGAGTGGAAGCCCGAGCCCGAGAAGAAGGGGGACTCCTGCTTTCACTCGACATGACCAGGATGAACAGGGTCTTGGCAATAGACCCGGTCTCGCTCACGGCTCAGGTGGAGCCGGGGATTATGGGCCCCGATCTCGAGGAGAAA
>JBGVSY010000111.1:0-2573 GCA_041862235.1 Nitrososphaeria archaeon
GCCCAGCACTGAACAGCCAAGGCGACGGGGAGGCTGGCTGTGTGGCAGTGAGCCCATTCTACACTAACGCCCAGCGATGTGGTGCTGCCTCCAAGACCCATCGGTCCCACACCTGTTGCATTGACCAGTTCGAGCAGCTCATCCTCCAACTTGGCGATCTCGGCGTCTGGATGGCGTGCATCCAGGGGCCTCATGATAGCCAGCTTGGCGATCTTCATTGCAATGTCCGCGCCACCTCCTACCCCTACGCCTAGGATGGTAGGAGGACAAGGCTGGCCTCCCGCGGAGAACACCGAGTCCACGACGAACTGCTTGATCCCCTTCACTCCCTGGCTTGGAGAAAGCATCTTCAGGGCGCACATGTTCTCGCTGCCTCCCCCCTTTGGGAGGAGAGACATCTCCAGTGAGTCGCCCCCCACGATCGTCCAGTTCAGGTAAGGAATGTGCTCACCGGTGTTGTCGCCTGTGTTCATTCTTGTGAGCGGCGTGACTGCGTTCGGTCGGAGGGGAACGGTCTTCGTGGCTTTCTTTACAGCGCGTCGTAGGGTCACGGGCAACCTGCCGAGGGCGGGGAAATGTTCTCCGGCCTTCAGGTAGAGGTTGGGTATCCCCGTGTCCTGGCACATGGGTCTCCCACTCTCCTCAGCCAACTTGATGTTGAGCAGAATTGCCTCCAACTGTTTTCGCGCTACCTCGTTCGTCTCTCTCTCCCTGGCCTTCGCAAGGGCCTTTTTGACGTCTTCGGGTAGCCGCGTCACGGACATCCTGAAAAGTTCGATGGCTGTGTCTTCAACAACACTCTCAAGCCTGACCAAAGAAATCACTCCGGTCGGGTGCGAGGCCGAGCAAGTAATAACCGTTTTCTCCATCAAACGAACCGTCGGTATTCCGTCGCGACCACGTCCGGAGCGATCGAGGGCTGTCCGAGGATCGTCGTCGCATCACTTTCGGTCATCTCCCAAGGCTAAATATCTCTACAACAGGTGTTGACATTAGCAGCGGTGAACATTCAAGAACGGTTTCACCGCAGGTAGACAGAGCCGCGGTGCGACTCTATCTATATACGTCAGGCTGTGTCCCTTCTCTTGAAGAGGAATATGGTCCAGGAGACGAAGAAGCGGGACGAAAAGGAGAAAAAAGTATACCTGGAGATCTCCGACCTTCCTAGTGTAGGATCTGCAACATCTCAGAAGTTGGAGGAGATAGGCTACCACACGGTTGAGGCCCTAGCAATGGCTCCGATCTCCGAGCTGGCGGCGGCGGGGATTGGGGAGAAGAGGGCCGCGGAGGTGATAGCAGCTGCCAGAGGGGCGATCGAAATAGAGTTCGTGACGGCGAAGGACCTCGCCCGCCTCAGGACCACAATAGGAAGGTTCACGATCGGAAGCAAGATGCTCGACTCATTGACTGGAGGCGGAATAGAGACGCAGAGCATCACGGAGTTCTTCGGAGAGTTCGGCTCCGGCAAGTCGCAGATCTGCCACCAGCTCTGTGTGAACGTGCAGCTGCCGGTGTCCGAGGGGGGGCTGGATGGAAAGGCTTTGTACCTCGACACTGAGAACACTTTCAGGCCTGAGAGGATAGAGCACATGGCCACCTTTCTGGGGCTGGATGTCGACGAGGTCATGAAGAGGATAATCTACGCTGAGGCATACAACTCGGATCACCAGATGCTTCTATTGGAGAAGTCCGATGGCGTGATAAAGGAGAACGGGGTCCGCCTCATAGTGGTGGATTCTCTGACCGCCCACTTCAGGAGCGAGTATATCGGTCGACAAGTGTTGGCTGAAAGGCAGCAGAAGCTTAACAAGCACATGCACAAGCTGATGAGGCTCGCCCGAGCGTTTAACGCCGCCGCTGTCGTCACCAACCAAGTGATGGCTAGGCCCGATGCTTTCTTCACGCCCTACGCCGTTTCTCCCATCGGCGGCCACGTCGTCGGGCACACCAGCCATAACCGGCTCCTGCTCAGGAAATCCATAGGAAAGGACATCCGCATAGCAAGGCTGGTAGCGAGTCCCTATCTTCCTGAGGGGGAGGCTGTCTTCAAGATAACCACCAACGGCGTTGAGGACGTAGAGGAAGATGAAGCCAAGCGGAAACGTTCCCGGAAAGGTTAGAGTCAGCAAGAAGCTTGTGAGATCCTTTTTGCAGGCGCTCTTCGAGGGGAAGCTCACTGAATCCCAGAAGATCCTCTCCGAAATGGAGGGGAAGGCGGGCAAAGACAAAGCCTCGCAGAAGTACTTGGAAGCGCTCTCGGGGATGCACTACGTCTACGCCACAGACGACAAGGACTCTCTTCTGATGACAACGCTCAGAAGCGAGGCTCGGAGAAAGCGAAGGCTGGCCTTGGTGAAAGAGATCAAGAACTTCTCCTCCTGGCCTACTGTCGATCAGGGCGATGAGGGATTCTATCGAGCTTGGATCGATCTCTTCAAGATGCTCCCCAAGCTACCTGAGCCGCACAGGGTTAAGCAGGAAAAGGATGCGACTGAACGCTTGCATTAGGCAGCGCTGTCTTCGACCTAGGGTGTAGTCACCAACGGCGGATATAGGAGGGTGTAGACCAGAAT
>JBGVSY010000112.1:0-7596 GCA_041862235.1 Nitrososphaeria archaeon
CCCTCCACCCTTCCTTCATTTTTTCGATCGATAGAGAAACCGTATAAATTCTCGCTCGGGCGATGGTCACCGGCAGGTATCCAGTTGTGATGAGCCGCCGAGCGAGAGCTTCGCTCGACGGTCTCTGTTTCGTAGGGTCTATGCCAATTCTCCAGTAGAAATCTCGAAGCGCTCGAGCGATCTCGTGGTTCTTCAGCTCCTCTTTTGACAAGGTGAGTCTGCGTTGAGTCTCGTGAAGGTAGGGTTGCAGGTCGTAGTTTAGGGTAACTGTGCAGTGGATAACCCTCGCAGCCAGTTGAATTCCGAGCCTCCTTGCCTCCGGTCTGAGCCGAATCTCGAAGTCGTGGCGATCCAACGTTCTGAACCTTCGCAAGAGAACGTGAAAAATGCGTCTTGACGCCACATAACATTTGCGACAGATCGATGTATGAATCCGTACAGGTGTGTCATATCGACGCTGATCCCTGTGGGCTCAAGCATACATGAAATGAGGCCGGCCGATCATTCGCTACCTACCCAAGAAAACGATCGACCTGGGCCGAAGGTTAAATCGTCCACAGTCATTTGACAGCGTGTGGAGCCCTACCCGCGCCATCTCACACCCACATCACGTCGATTCGACCCAGTGGAGCTGGCTCGACGAACTGAGCAGATCGTCTGCAGGGGGAACGAGCGGAAGTACACCGCGTTCTATTGCACGGGGGTCTATGGCGGGATCGTCACGGGCTACGCCTGCGGATGCTGTCTGCGTTGTGTCTTCTGCTGGGTGGACCCGAGCAGGGACTTCCCCGAACGATACGGCGAGTTCTACACGCCCAGCGAAGCCTTCGATCGGCTAAGCTCTGCCGCCCAGAGATCGGGTCTGAGGAAGCTGCGTGTGTCTGGTGCTGAGCCCACCCTTGGGAAACGTCACCTGCTGGATCTTCTCGAGCTGGTCGAGAACTCATTCTTCGATCTCTTCATACTTGAGACGAACGGGATACTCTTCGGCGCCGACCCGGGTTATGTCAAGGCGATCGCCCGGTTCAAAAAACCTCACGTACGCGTCTCACTCAAGGCAGGCACTCCCCACGACTTCGCCCGTAAGACCGGCGCAAAGCCCGAGGCTTTCGAACTGCCATTTCTTGCGATCCGGAGGCTCCTCGATTGTGGCATCAGCTTCCATGTTGCGGCAATGAGCAGAGATCCCCGGATCATGGACCCTCGGGAGCGCGGGAGCCTCATGGATCGTCTGGAAGCCGTCGACCTCTCCCTGCCCTCGAGGGTCGAAGAGGAGGTCGTTGACCCCTACAAGACAGCTCTCGTTAGGCTCAAGGCAGCCGACATGGAGCTAGAGTGGCCTCTGCGCAGGATCTACGAACCTACGAGATCTAGACCTCCGAGCTAGAACACTCATCCTCGTCACCCGAATCGATTGATGGGCAAAGGGGATCCAGATCCTCACATCATTCTATGGATCGACCTGTATTTCGCAAATCTCCGGCGGGTTTCTCTTGTGAGCGTTTGTCTTCATCATCTCTTTGATTCGGCGCAGCTCACGCATGCTCAACCCAGTCTGCCTGCAGATTGCGGGGCCAGGCAGATCTTTCTGTATGAGATCCAGTCCATGGTCCAGTAGTTCGTAGCTGAAGCCGATCTCTTCCTCTGCGTCGTGACTTGGCCAGAATGCGGGTGAGCTCGGGGCGTCTATGATCTCCTTGGAGATCCCGAGTCTCTTCGCCATCTCTCGTACCTGGGTTTTGTAGAGTCCTCCGAGGGGGAGGAAGTCAACGCCTCCATCTCCGTACTTGGTATAGTACCCTATGGTGATCTCGCTTCTGTCACCTGTTCCTGCTACGACGCGGTTCATGGTGTTTGCGTAGAAGTACAGATACTTCATCCGAGTTCTGGCCATAAGGTTCCCCCTCGACAACCTGTCCCACCTACCGAGGAGATTGGCATCCAACTCAACGGCGGGCTTGATGTCGATGACTTTGCAGCGAATCCCGAGGTCTTTGGCAAGGGTTCTGGCGCGTTTCACATCATGCGGTGGCGTAACGTCGCGGTGAGGCATGACAACTGCAAAAACCTGGTCAGCTCCAAGGGCTTCTCTGCTGAGATAAGCGGTGACGGCCGAATCCAGGCCTCCGCTGAGCCCGAGGACGACGCCAGTCGCCCCAGCCTCCTTTGTCTTCCTTCTAATGAACGCAACAATCTTCCTCTTGGCCTTCGCATAGTTCAAACGATTCTTGGGATGCATAGCAGCGTCCAATTCACCGTTCGCTTCGGCCAGAATATATATGAGTGGGCCAGCAAGAGCCACGCTCGATAGCCTTGCCTCCCAGCGATCGTCTCTTTTGGGTTGCTAGCGAGCAAGAGATCAAGTCCGGGCAGACAACGGACGTGTACTTCAGGTACGCTGCGGAGACCCTCAGCAAGGAGGGGATCAACCCGCGGGTCACCATGGAGGTCTACGCCAGGAGCCTCCCATTCCCAGGTAACTGGGGGGTCCTCTGCGGAGTGAACGAGGTTGCGGCGCTCCTAGAAGGTCTTCCAGTGGATGTGCTTGCCATGGAAGAGGGCGAGGTATTTCTGACAAATCCCGGATCGGTGGTCTACGAGCCTGTGATGAGGGTTGAGGGGCGGTACCTAGATTTCTGCGTCTATGAGAACCCTGTGCTCGGGTTTCTATGTTCTGAGAGCGGGATAGCCTCAAAGTCAGCTCGGATCAGGCTCGCCGCGCGCGGAAAAACTGTTTTCAGCTTCGGGTCGAGGAGGGTCCACCCCGCTATCGCTCCCGCCGTGGAGAGAGCCGCCTACATAGGTGGGATGGACAGGGTCTCAAATGTTCTGGGAGCAAAGCTCCTGAACCAGAAGGCTGTCGGGACGATGCCACACGCGATGATTCAGTGCATAGGAGACCAAGTTGAGGCCTGGAAGGCTTTCGACAAACACATGCCTCGAGATGTGCCGAGGATCGCTCTGATAGACACTTTCTCTGACGAGAAGTCCGAGGCGATGGCAGCTTACGCAGCTCTTGGAAGGAAGCTATACGGTGTCAGGATCGATACCCCAAGTTCGAGGAGGGGAAACTGGAGGAAAATCATCGAGGAGGTCCGATGGGAGCTCAACGCAAGGAGTGGGAGGGACGTGAAGATCTTTCTGAGCGGGGGCCTTGATGAGGAGTCCATCGCTCTTCACTCAGACCTGGCGGACGGCTTCGGGGTCGGCACTTGTGTAAGCGCCGCTCCTGTGGTCGACTTCAGCATGAAGATCGTTCAGCTCGAGGAGAAGGGAAGAATCGTGATGCGGGCCAAGAGGGGAGACATAGGGGGACGGAAGCAGGTATTCCGGAACTCCAAGACGTTCCACGACATTGTGACGCTCGAGGGCAGACGCGCACCAAAAGGCTACAGAGCCCTTCTCACGCCTCTCCTGAAGAATGGCCGGCTGGCGAGAGAGCTCAAGGACGAGGATTATGTGCATACGAGGGTGAAGGCGAACCTCCGGAAGCTCATGAGGCTGCAGCCTAGACTAGAATGGGTTGTGTAATCACCGTCGTCTGCGCAATCTTAATCTGCTTCAGCGGTCAAGCCGCCACGGGCGCTAAGATTGCGGTACGAGGAAATGTTTCCCGACCAATTGATGGATGAACTGGCGAAGAAACCGATAGCCTTCGTTCCACTTGGTATGATTGAGTGGCACGGTCAGCACTTGGTCTATGGGTTCGACGCGATCAAGGCACATGAGATCTGTCTCAAGGTGGCTGAGCAAACTGGCGGGATAGTTCTCCCCCCAACCTACTGGGGCGTGAGCGGCTTGGATATGGTTGGTACCGTTCAGATCGAGCTGAACACAGCGAGGGAGCTGTTCATCTCCATCTTCAGACAGCTCCTGAAGCAGGGCTTCAAGGTGATACTTGCCCTCACAGGCCACTACTCTCGGGAGCAGCTCTTCGTCGTCGAGGAAGCCGCAGAATACTGCATGAAGATGTACAACGTCAAAGGTGAGAAGGTCAAGATATCCGCGTTGCCTGATTATGAATTGGTCAAGGACCTCGGGTACACCGGAGACCATGGGGCGAAGTGGGAGACGTCCATAATGATGTACCTGAGGCCGGAGCTTGTGGACATCAAGAGGCTCGACAAGCTTGTTGGAGTCATAGGCGATGACCCGAGGACAACGGCCTCGTACAGGACAGGAGAGATGATAGTTGAGCAGATTGTCAAGCGCACATCCGAGCTGGTGCAGACGATGCTCCTGTCGGTCTCCAAGTAGCGCGATCGATCGACTAAGCGTAGCCGAGTTGACGCAGATAGGTGGATGTTCGAAGCCATACTCTCCAGAGCTGGTCAAAGTCTGTGAAGGACTTTGTCATAGGAGCTCGAAACTCCTCTACTTCCTGTTTCGTCATGTACTGGAATTGGTACTCGCCTTGGTACGGCGAGGGTTTGCCCAGCCTGCTGACCAGCTCGAAATGCATCAAGGGGTCGCTCTCTCGAATTTCTATGGGGGCACGTTCATTGCTCAGGTTCACAACTTCGAGCGCCAGCCTTCCTACGAAGCCGCTGTGGACCTTGGCCGCGTTCAAGAACGATAGGCCCAGCCTCCCAAACTTGCTCTTGGCGGTTAGGTGCGCTACATAGCTAGGTGGTATGAACACCACTTCTTTGGAAATCAGGTTCTTGTGCTCTAGGTAGCTGAGCGAAACATCTTCCTTAACGGTCAAGACATAGCCGTCACCGTCCATGAGGGATTCTGAGAACGGGTGGATTACCTTGTAGTCCTTGACGACCTTCAGGAACTTGCTCTTGCCGATCACGCACATCGACGATCACTCGCCTCCACCTCTATCACATCATATTAACTGTAGCGGAGATGCCTCTGCTGTTTGACAGATTGAGTCAACCAGAAATCAAGGAGCAGCGAGTAGGCTCGATCGACCGATTGTCAGGGGGGAGTCCCAACGCGAACAAACTCTTTTAGCCGTTCAATGGACTGGAAAACGGGAACAAGATTTGAAGCATGTCAAGAAGGATCTCCAGATTCACACGGCTGTCGGTCGAGGTGATGTTGCTCCCTATGTTCTTTTGGCAGGCGACCCGGGGAGGATCTCGCAGATCGCATCGTTCCTTGAGAAGGCACAGAAGATAGTTGAGAACAGAGAGTTCACAACGTACGGAGGGTTCGTGCAAGGAACACCGGTCACCGCTTGCTCCACTGGCATAGGTTCCCCTTCAACAGCGATAGTTGTCGAGGAGCTCTCCCGTCTCGGGGCTCACACCTTCATTCGCATAGGGACCTCAGGTGGCTTGGGGGAAGGGGTGAATGCTGGGGACTTGGTCATCTCAACAGGATCGATCAGGAGCGATGGCGCCAGCAGGACCTACGCCTGGCCTGAGTATCCGGCAGTTGCTCACTACGAGGTTGTCTCGGCGTTGGTAGAGGGAGCCCGCAGACTAAGGCAAGAAGCCCATGTCGGAATCACATGGTGTGTGGACGGATTCTACTCCGAGAACAAGATGCTTTCCAAAGGAAAGCTGATGCCCATGAGTTTCAGAGGGTTTCAGCTCAAGGAGAGGGCGGAGAGGCTGCTGGATGTCAAGGCCATGGGGGCAAAGAATGTTGAGATGGAGACTGGGACTCTCCTCACCCTCGCCAACATCTTCGGCCTTCGTGCAGGCGCCGTCTGCCTAGTGTCGGATGTCACCCCCTGGCGGGGTCCGCTGCTCGAGGGCTACGACCCGCGTACTAGGATGAAAGACTGCATCGCGGTAGCCGTCGAGGCCGTGAAGATTCTCAGTCAGAAGGAGGGATCTAAGGGCTGACGGAACGGACTTCGTCCACGCGAGAGGCCGTGGCAGAGGCCGTGTTCAAGGCATACGACGTTCGGGGCACCTATGGTGCCGATCTCACCGTCGATGCGATGGAGGAGGTCGGGTTGGCAATGGGTAGCCTGCTTCAAGGGGAAGCTGAGGTGGCCGTCGGACGAGATGCACGTTTCTCTTCGCCCAGGTTGCAGCGCGCTGTGATACGGGGGTTGACGAGGACCGGGTGCGAGGTTCTTGACATAGGGTTCGTGCCAAACCCCGTAAACTACTTCTATGCTATGCGCAACAAGACCTACGGGGCATACGTTTCAGCCTCTCACAGCCCTGTGGAGTACAACGGGCTAAAGATGATTCGACCTACAGGTGTCTCCTTCATAGAAGAGAACCTGGCGGTGAAGCAGATCTTCTTGGGGAGAGACTTTGTTCACGGGCGTGGAAAAGTGACCATTGTGGAGGACTCTATCGAAAGCTACGAGGATTTTCTCAGTGAGAGATTCCGTGACCTCGGGGGCTTGAAGGTGTGTGTCGAGTGCATGGGAGGCGCGGGATCAGCAGTGACCCCTAGAGTCTTTGAGAACCTTGGACTGACGGTGGAGGCCCTTCACTCCAGACCTGACGGAAGGTTCTGCGGCTTCGAGCGGCCCGAACCGAAGGGGGAGAACCTCAAGGAGCTCCAGCAATTGGTCAAAGAAACCCGGGCAGACTACGGGGTTGCGTTCGACGGAGACGCTGACAGATCGGTGTTCGTGGACGATAGGGCTAGAGAGCTGGACGGTAGCAGAATGACAGTGGTCTTCCTCAGCCACATACTGGAGAAGAAGAAGGGAGCCGCAGTGGTCACCGTGGACTGTGCCAGCGAGATCGAGAAGCTCGTTCAACAAAAGGGTGGTCGAATCGTGTGGTGGCGAGTTGGACACGGCTTCGTGGAAGAGAAGTGCGCGGAGGAGAACGCAGTCTTCGGCGGGGAACAGAGTTCACACTTCTACTCGCTCCTGCCCGACTATCCCTTCTCGGACGGACCGCTCGCAACCATAAAGGCGGGGGAAATACTCAAAGACACTGGGAAGCAGTTATCTGAACTCGTGGATCAGTTTCCCCTCCACCCGATTAGCAAGATGTACATTGACGCTGGAAGCGATGAAAACAAGGAAAAGTCGATGGAACAGCTTAGGAAGCTCCTATCGGGCTGGGAGGATGTGATGGACGGCATAAAGACCAGGCTCAACGATGTCGAATGGGTATTGGTGAGAACCAGCAAGACCCTGCCCGAAATCAACTTGGTCATCGAAGCCCAAAACGAAGAAAGAATGAAGGAGCTCAAGGACAAGTACACCTCCATCATAGAATCTGAGATAGACGCGTCGAAACAATCCAAGGGCTAGGTCGGGCGACCGTTGTCAGGGCAATCGTCGATATACTGACCTGTAGGCCCGGCAAACGTCTACTCTAGCATTGGGATCTTGAGTCTCTTCTCCCGCGCAATCGTCTGAGCGACATTGTACCCAGCATCAGCATGCCTCACAATAGCAAGACCTGGATCGTATGTCAACACCCTCTTGATTCTGGTCTCCGCGTCCGGTGTTCCATCCGCGACAAGGCACATGCCAGCGTGAATGCTGTATCCGATGCCAACCCCCCCGCCGTGGTGAACGGAAACCCAGGTAGCTCCTCCAACGGCGTTGAGGAGGGCGTTCAAGATCGGCCAGTCAGCGATTGCATCGCTTCCGTCGACCATCCCCTCGGTCTCCCGATTGGGGGAAGCGACAGATCCACCGTCCAAGTGATC
>JBGVSY010000113.1:0-2756 GCA_041862235.1 Nitrososphaeria archaeon
GCAACCCTTTTAGGTGCAGGCTGCCGGGTGTAGGGACGAGGCGCCTTGCCTCGCGATCGAGAATCCTCTGAAATCGAGGTTGACCTCTGGCTGTTGGACATGAACTCCGAGGTCAAGGACGGGGCTACAGAGGTTCGGCTTTGGGGCGTAGACCCAGGGAAGAGGCTCCTGCTGGTAGAACGCGAGTTCAGACCATACATGTATGTTGTTCCCTCTGAAGTAGCGGATCTAGGGAAATTGGGTGAGGAAGCGCTCATGGCCTGCGAACGGTTGGAGGAGAAGGGAACAGTCCAGTGTTCGGAACGCAGCTACTTCGGTAGGAGGGTTTCCGTAATGAAGGTTCAATTCACGAATCCCAAGGAGGCTGAAAGGCTGGCCAAGACGCTGAAGAAGCTCAGTGGAGTCGAGGAAGTTCTCGAGGATGACATCCGTCCGGCAAACCGCTACTTGGTCGACCATGGGATTAGGCCCTGCGCCTGGCACCTGTGGAGGGTTCGCAGCTGTGAGAAGCCAAGAGGCGTTGAGGTGGACGCTGCGTATGAGGTGCGGGGCAAACCAAATGCAATGAAGAGGGTGGAGGTTCCGGCGCTCAGGATAATGGCTTTTCACGCCCTATACTTCGGGAGGAAAGGGTCTCCGAAGCCTGACAGGGATCCGATCGCCGTCATCTCGGTTTCAACCTCGGACGGGAAAGCGCGTCAGTTCGTCGCCGGCAACGGCAACGATGAGAAGGCTCTGGAGGCTTTCGTTCGCTTCGTGAGGAGACATGATCCAGACATTGTCGTCGGCTTCGGGTCGAATCGGAGAGACTGGCCATACCTCATGGAGAGAGCGAAAAGAGTGGGTGTGTCCCTAGCCGTGGCTAGGTCAGGGGCTGAGCCCCATGGGAGCGTCTACGGACACATCTCGGTGACGGGGAGAGCCAACATAGATCTCCACGACTTTGCCTCGGAGGTACCGGAGCTCCGGCTGGGTAACCTAGAAGAGATGGCGGAGTACTTGGAGGTCAGGCAAGCGAAGGACTTCACAAGAATCAAGGAGACCGACTTCGCGGCGCACTGGCAGAACCCCGCGAAGCGTCGCGATCTACTCAGGTTCTGTGAAGAGCGTGCAAAGGCAACGTTAAGATGCTGCGAGGCTGTCCTCGACTACCTGGCTCAGCTGTCCAACTTGACAGGCCTTCCTCTCGACCATGTTGCGACTGCGGCAGTTGGCTTCCGGGTTGAGTCCTATCTCATTTCTCAAGCAGAGCGCTTTGGAGCCCTCATACCTAGTCGAGTCCAGAGACCATACATCCCTTACGCTGGGGGCATAGTTCTCCGGCCGAAGCCCGGAATTCACCAAGATGTGGCTGTCTTGGACTTCAGGTCCATGTACCCGAATCTCATGATCCTCTACAACATATCCCCAGACACATACGTTCCGCCCAAGAGTAGGGTCAATCTTCGAGATGTTCACGTGGCTCCTGAGGTAGGTCACAGGTTCATGAAGGAGCCTGCCGGCCTCTACAGGTTTGCTCTTCAGAACCTCATCGATGCCAGACGCGAGATCCAGTCCGAGCTCGAGAAAGCGTCACCTGGCAGCGTCAAGCACAAGGTTCTGGATGCCAGGCAGAGAGCGGTGAAGATAGTTGCCAACGCGATGTATGGCTATGCAGGATGGATAGGGGCACGGTGGTACTCCAAAGCCGTCGCAGAAGCCACTGCAGCCTGGGGGAGGGATGTGATAACTCGGTCCCTCAACTTGGCTCGAAAGATGAACCTTGAGGTGATCTACGGAGACACCGACAGCCTCTTCCTCGAGAATGATGAGAAGAAGATCAAGAAGGTTGTGGGTCAGATAGGTGAGAAGCTTGGGCTGGAGGCTCGTCCAGACAAGGTCTATCGATCTGTCCTTTTCACCGAGGCGAAGAAGAAGTACTCCGGCTTGACATCTCAAGGCCAATTGGACATAGTCGGGTTAGAGGCGGTCCGGGGCGACTGGACCGAAGCTGCGAGATCCGTTCAGAGAACCGTGGTCGACATGGTTCTCAGAGGCAAGAGCAGGGAAGAGGTTGAGGAACTTGTTCTGAGATACATCTCGGATCTTCGGGCTGGGAAGATCCCTCTGGAGGATCTAGTGATCTGGAAGACGTTGTCGAAGCCTGTCGAGGAGTACAAGGTCAACGCGCCGCACGTGTCGGCGGCGAGGAAACTGAAGAAGGAAGGATGGGACGTGGGTTCAGGGGAGACGGTGGGCTATGTGATAGTCAAGGGCTCTGGAAGGCTGTACGAGAGAGCGGAGCCCTATCTCCTGACATCTGGCGACAACCTGGATCTTCAGTACTATGAGGAGAACCAGGTCCGGCCGGCTGTTTCCAGAATCCTCGGGGCTCCAGCTCCAAAGCATCCGTCAGGGGAGACGCAGACGAGGCTTGAGGATGCTCCAATTGAGGAGAAAGAGCGACACCATAGTCGCGGCAGACGAACGAAGGAGTACATGAACGATCTTGCGTCCGCCGCAGGCAGGCTGAGGTCGAAGAGACCGAGAGAGGCAACCGTCCTCTACCACGACGAGGCGGATGGCATCTGCTCAGGCGCGATCGCAAAGAGAGCCTTGGAGAGGGAGGGATTCGCCGTCCAGCTCATCTCCCTTGAGAAGCTCTACCCGGAGGTTGTGGAGAAGCTCCACTCTCAGAGAAATAAGACCTTCATCTATGTTGACCTCGGCGCCGGTCAAGTGGAAAGGATCTGCAGCGTGAACCAGGGTAGGAACCT
>JBGVSY010000114.1:0-3518 GCA_041862235.1 Nitrososphaeria archaeon
GCGTCAGATGCCTGATGCCGAAGGGCTCTAGGAATATGTCCGCGTCAGGCAGCACCGAGAAGAAGAG
This sequence comes from Nitrososphaeria archaeon, assembly GCA_041862235.1. GTDB lineage: Archaea > Thermoproteota > Nitrososphaeria_A > Caldarchaeales > JAVZCJ01 > JBGVSY01. The sequence goes on from JBGVSY010000114.1 coordinate 68, forward strand.
AACCAGGGGTGTGACCAGCCTCGTCCTGGTCAGCGAGGCTGTAGCCCGGGCTGTCAAGTAACCCCAGACCATGTGCCCCTGAAAAAACATCTTCGAAGCGCCACGAAGTAAGGGCTGAGAAACCTACCTCGAGATAAGGTTTCCAAGCGATCCCAGCGATCGAACTTCCGCTGCGCCTAAACTGCGAGGCTGCAGGAGATGGGGCTACACTCATAGGTTAAGGGCAGCACTTTTCCAAAAGAAACATTTGTAGAAACGAATGTGATCGATCAATCAGAAAAGCGATCGCTGACTTTTGGATAAATGAGGAAGGGAACTCCACTATCCGCACTATGTTTTCAACAAATGAACCCCTCTTCCAAACAGTTGAACAAGAATTGGTACCGTCGCGCTGAAAGACACGCGTTTCTTGGGAAAAGACCTGACAACTTTTGCAGACAAAACTGGAAAGAACTATAAGAGCTGCACCTCACAACATCAGGCAGCGAGCAATGAACAGTTTGGCATTGGGTCACAGTGCGCCGTGGACTCGAAAGAACAGAAACAGCATAGAGATAGGCGCGAGCATACTACAGGTCGCAAGAGAGGGCGCGAAGAAGACAAGAATAATGTATAACGCCAACCTAAGCTACGGACAACTCAACAGATACCTGCAACTCCTCACAACCTCAGGCCTGCTGGCACACGACAGCCCGAAGAGAGGCTACAAGACCACCGAAAGAGGAATACTCTACCTGAGACAGTACAGCGACTATGAGACTTCTAAGGTTCTCAGCCAACAGAAAGAGAGCCTCCTCAGGAGTTTCCTCGGAACCTGAAGCAACGAGCTCGTCGTATTCCATACACAACAAAGCTCAACAAAAATGTAGAGAAAATCACCAATCGAAGCCGACGGCATAAATACCAAGAGGTCGACCTCTCCACGCGGGTAGCGAAAAGCTATGACGAGACGACGAGTTGACATGCTTATTCTCGACGCAGCGGAGCTAGTAACTCTTAGGGACACAAGTCAAGCCCCGGTCACAGGTCGCAGGATGGGACAGATAGGCTTGATTCAGAAAGGCGCAGTAGCGATAGACAGAGGAACGATCTTGGACGTCGGCAAGACCACCCGAATAGCTCGTAGATACAAATCTGATTATGCCGTCGATGCATCGGGCAAGACGGTCATGCCCGGATTCGTCGATTGCCACACACACTTGGTCTTTGGTGGATCAAGGGAAGAGGAGTTCGAGCTCAAGATCCGAGGCCTCGGCTACTTGGAAATCCTCAGAGCTGGAGGAGGAATATTGAAGACAGTAAGAGAAACAAGGAAATCCACACTAGGCCAACTGGTCGAGAACTGTCTCAAGGCCCTTGACACGATGCTCCGCCACGGGACAACGACAGTCGAGGCAAAGACTGGGTATGGCCTTACAACTGGGCATGAAGCCAAGTGTCTAGAAGCGCTCAGACAGGCCGACCAAAAACACCCCGTCGACATCGTGGAAACATTCCTTGGGGCACATGCCGTCCCACCGAGATACCGGACCAGGCCAGAGAAATACGTGGAAGTCGTAACTCAACGTATGATCCCACGTATCGCAAGATCAGGTTTGTCTGAGTTCTGCGATGTGTTCTGTGAGAAAGGAGTCTTCGACGTCAACCAATCAAGAGAAATACTGAAGGCGGGGTTGCGATACGGCTTGACGCCGAAGGTTCACGCGGACGAATTATCGCGAATTGGGGGGGCGGAGCTCGCCGCAGAGGTGGATGCCGCAAGTGCCTCACACCTAGTACATGCATCTACCCGCGGCCTCAGGATGATGGCTGAGAAGAAAGTGGTCGCCGTCCTCCTACCTTGCTCCTCCTTCACGCTGCTGACAAAAAAGTATCCCGATGCTAGAAGCATGATTGAGATGGAGGTACCCGTTGCCCTGGCAACCGACTACAACCCGAACTGCCTCACGGAGAACATGCAAGCTATAGTCACATTGGCTGCATACAACATGCGTCTAACTGCCGCTGAGGCGATCACAGCCGCGACCGTAAACGCAGCACACGCCATCAAACGCAACAAGAGAATCGGCAGCATAGAGCCGGGGAAACAAGCAGACATCGTGGTGCTCGACGCACCCAATCACAGATATCTCACATACCACCTCTGGGTCAACTTGGTTGATACGGTGATAAAGAAGGGAGAAATAAGATACCAACAGACGTAGTCACCAAGACATATGGTCGATCCATCTGGCGAGAGGAGTGATAGTCGACTTAACTCCGGGAACCCATGCAGATCGATCGATAGTTGAACTGGCGAGCTAGGTTAGAGCTCCAACGGCGTCCTCTACAGCCTTCAGGGCAACGCCCTCGCGAACCAAGTCGGTTGCAGCTCGGATGTCTCTGTACAATGCGCGGTCCTGCCTCAGAATGGAAATCTTCTCCCTGATCGCTCTGTGAGCGGCGGCTGTGCCGTCTCCAAGCCTCAGTTTCTTCTGCATGAAACGAAGGTCGAGAGCCTGAGCAGCACAGAGCAGCTCTATCCCCACAATCGCCTCGACATTCTCGACGATGTGAAAAGCGTTCCTGGCCGCGGTGGCACCCATGCTGACGTGATCCTCCTGACCTGCACTCGTGGGAATCGTATCGACGCTCGAGGGGTGAGCCAAGACTTTGCACTCAGAAGCCAATGCAGCCGCGGTGTACTGGGTTAGCATCAGACCGTTGTGCAAACCCTGTTCAACCTCAGGGTGAACTAGGAAAGCGGGAAGCCCCTCGCTCAACTTGGGGTCAAGGAGACGTGCAACCCTCCGCTCCGCGATGTTGCCGACACTGCACATAGACAATCCAAGGAGATCCATGGCGAGGGCGACAGGCTGGCCGTGAAAGTTGCCTCCAGAGAGACACCTGCCTGTATCAGGAAACAGCAAGGGGTTGTCTACGCTTGAGTTCATCTCAACCTCCACCACGCGCCTGGCGTATCCTAGGGCATCCCTGACAGCGCCCAAGACCTGAGGTGCACAGCGAAGAGAGTAGGCGTCCTGAACCCTCATTCCCCCCTCTTCAATCCCAGGGCCCTTGAGCGTAAGCTCAGAGCCTTGAATGAGAAGTCTCAGGTTGCCGGCTGAGTCGGCCTGTCCTGGGTGGGGACGGGCTGAGTGAACCTCTCTTTCAAATGCATCCGCAATCCCGCGGAGAGCCTCAAAACTCATGGCAGCAGCCACCTCTGCGCTACGCAAAGCACACTCAGCCCTGAATACCGCTAGGGCGCCGATGCCGGTCATGAATGCTGTGCCGTTGATTAACGATACACCTTCCTTGTAGCTCAGCTCCTCCAATCCCACGCCACCAAGGATCAAGGCTTCCCTAGCCGGTAGTATCTCTCCGCGATACTCGGCAGTTCCTTCACCTATCATGGCTAGCACTACGTGAGCGAGTTGGGCAAGGTCCCCACTTGCCCCAACAGATCCTA
>JBGVSY010000115.1:0-5061 GCA_041862235.1 Nitrososphaeria archaeon
GTATTGTGATACGATGAGGACTAGGCCTGTCAAGATCGTCAGGACACCTATCAAGTCGTAGTACCGGTATGCCACCAACGCTGACCCGCCTCCTACCACCGTTACGGGCTTTTGCTATAATAGAATTAAGGGCTTCCGTTGGGGAATCATCGACGCTTTGCTCAGCGACCCTGACTGGTAGATAGGCGAGGAGGCTGAGATTGCCTTTTCGGTTGATCGATGGAGAACGGTTTGACAGCTTGGAGCAAGCTTATCTCGACCCTCCTTCCAGCGCCTGCGCAAAGAGGTGTGCCGATTGACCATGACTCGTGACGACCACGAGATGCTGGGTGAGATGCCTCAAGAGAAGCTGCTAGACCTGTTCTTTCTTCAGATAAGGAACATCTGGAGGGTTGACGGCTTGTACTTCCTCGGGATAGAGAAAAGGTTCGGGACACAGGCGGCCACAGAGATCGACCGAGAGTGTTGGAACACAATGGCTAAGCTTGAGTCTCGTGCCCTGAGCAAGGTTTTGGGCTTGAGCGCGGACAACATCGACTCCTTCATGACACTGCTTAGGAACAGCAGCTGGGCACTTGACATAGCCAAGAAAGAGGTGGAGACGTCCAGCGATAGAGGTGTACTCAGGGTTGCCGAATGCCGAACCCAGAACACCAGAATCGCCAAGGGGCTGGGTGAATTCCCCTGCAAACCGGTGAGACAGGGATATCTCGAGAGCTTCACCAGGGAGTTGAACCCCAAGATTCGGGTACGGTGCGTTACCTGTCCACCCGACGAACATCCTTCGGGTACATGGTGTGAGTGGGAGTTCACCATGGGGTCGATTGACCGTCAGCAACCCGGTCATAGAGGAGATAAATAGAAGAAGGAATTCGACTCGGCGCGGCAAATGGTTCTGTCGGAGAGCAGGGTGTCCACCGGGATTCCCAAGCTGGACATGATGCTGGGCGGCGGTCTGATACAGGGAGGAACCCACCTGATCAGCGGTGAGACTGGCACCGGGAAGACTGTGCTCAGTCTCCAGTTTCTCCTGCAGGGCTTGATGCAAGACGAAACCTGTGTCTACGTCTCCCTAGATGAGAAGATAGAGAGGGTCTTGGACGGCGCCCGGTCACTGGGCTGGGATCTGTGGTCCTACTATCGCACGGGCACACTGTTCCCGGTGGAGGCAAGGATAGACTCGGGGGAGCTCAAGAAGCGAGGCAAGGAAAGCAGCTCGTTCCTGAGGCTGATCCCCGAAACTGCTAAGGCGCGGGGGATCGCCAGGACGGTGCTAGATCCCATCTCCGCTCTGGCTCCAGGTATCGGTGATGAGTTCTTCGTGAGGGAGTATCTCAGGGAGGTAATCATGCACTTCGAGGGGCTGGGGTCGACTCTTGTGCTTACCTGCGACATACCCTCTGGGTCAAGTGGATTGAGCCGATACGGCTTCGAGGAGTTCCTGGCATCGGGTATAGTGGTCATGGGTCTGATAGAGCGGCAGGGAAGACTCATGAGAACCATCCATGTGAGAAAGATGAGGTGGTCCCCCATGGACCCCAGGGTATACATGTTCGATATTCGACCTCAAGAAGGAATAGAAGTCAGTAAACCCATGGAGGAATTGCAGCAACCGACATCTCAGAAAGGCGTCTTCTAACCAAGCATGGAAAGATCAAGGGCTCCGAGCCAGCAAGCCTTATCACAAACCTTCGCCGTATTCCTCCCTGATGGCTAGGTTGAACGCTAGAGCCGTGAGGTTCAACTTAGCGTTCTCACTGGTTCTTCTCCTGTTCTCCATGCTGTATCCCCTGAGGAGTGGATCCTCCGTCGAAGACGGTGGCCAGCTGCTGGTTGTTGTTGTTCCTCCTGTCGGGGAGAGGCTCAGCTTTAGGACCAGCCAAGAAAGAATCGTTCTTTCCGAAGTCGTCCCAGGAACGTACACAGTGTACACATACTGGCAGGGAGTCCAGGTCGGTGCTCAAACCGTTGGAATCACTCAGGGCAACGCCGCCATTGACCTGCAGCTGGCCATAGATGACTTGACCCTCACCATATACGACGCAGCCGGGAAGACCAGACTGGAGAATGTCCAGGTTAGCATAGATCACCCCAACGGCTCGCGCTTCGTTGAGACGGTGAAGGACGGTGTGCTGAGTGTTTCCAGACTACCGGAAGGCACGTACACCCTGAACGCAACTTGGGTTTCACCCTACAGCGACCTATCTGTCAACATAGGAAGCCTTACTTCGAGCCTGAGCAGCCTCAACCAAATCGCTGAGCTAAGAACCGCTGTCTTCCGAGTCACCACTAGAGCGGTTGACCCCAAGGGACGAGCGGTCGGAAGCTTGGAAGTGAACCTCGGCAAGGGCACCGGTGTCACAAGCCCCTCCGGTGAGGCTGGGTTTGACCTAGTTCCTGCGGGTCCCTATCCGGTCACGTTCTTCAGCAACGGTTCTCAGATAGGTGAGGCAACGGTGGAGGTAGGCCCTTCCACAACAAGCTTCACCATTCAGGTCGATCTCTATGACCTCACCGTCCGCGTGATTGGGGCTCAGGGGCAGGGCCTCCCCTTGACAACGGTCTTTGTCAGGAAAGACAGAGAACTGGTTCAGGTCTTGAATGCGGATGAGAACGGGATAGCGACGGCTATCCAGCTGGTTCCTGGGGACTACGAGGTTTTAGCCGACTATAGGGGTTTCACAGGCTCAGCGCAAGTCTCGAGCTCTGACTTGGTCTCTCAGAGGACGATTACAGTACAGCTTGAGCCCTACGCCGAGGTTCTCGGGATCACCGTCACATTCTGGGTCTTTGTCGCACTGATCGCCATGATCGTAGTTCTAGTGTTAGTTGTTGCTGTGCTTGTAGTCGAATACTCCCATTGGCGTCGTAGAACCATCACCAGGCGTGAGCTGAAAGCAGTCAAAGCCGAGAAGTGAGGCAAGGATTCCGAAACCATGCGCCGCGAACAGAGCGTTTAGTGGATGCATCGATTGATCTCTAAAGGACCAATCGGCCACTCCTCATGATCTGCCTCTCGACGCCGTCGGAGTAGACGGCTGTCACATCGGGCTTCGAGATGAGGAAGTCCATATGGTTGGAGGAGTTGTTCCTAACTTCACCTGGATAATCCAAGTTGTGACCGAAAGCCACGTGAGTCGTTTCCGCCAGCTTCTCTGTCTCAAGAAACTCCTTCACAAGCCTGGCCTTCGGGTTGAGACCTATCGCCCATTCTCCCACATATCGCGCCATCTGATCAACGTTCAGAGCTTGCATGACCCTCCTCAGAACCCTGACGTTGCGACACTTCACCTTCTGCGCCCGCCCCCCCGAGGCCTCGATCCTCACCGGCTGGGTGAGTGGACCTATGCCCCCCACTGCTACGTCAGCGACGACAACTCCGTTTAACGAATTCTCGACCGGTCCGACTATCACCTCCCCGGTAGGTAGGTTCAGCCATTTTTTGGTCTTCCAGTCGAATTGCGTGTCCGTCCAGAACACCCTGTTCTTCACGCTCAACACGAAATCCGAGCCTCCGGGGGACGCGACTCGTATCTCTTCGCTTCCTTGAAGGAGATTGATGAGGCTCAAGGCGTGTCTCTGCATCTTCCGGTGTTCCTTTAGAGAAAGAGCAAGAGCGCCCTGCGTCAACATGTCTGCGTCTATGCCGGGGCAGTGACCCAGCCTCGAGAACCCTGTTCTCGTTTCCAGGTTGATCACCCTTATTCTGAACGGGGTCTCCTCAGCCGGGCCTCGAAGGATGTTTACGAAGACGCTCGGCTTTGAGGTGGTGAGAGCCTCCACGAGGTGGGTCGAAGGCTCCGTCCTATGGCGCCTTCCTGTCTTGAGAACAAGCCGCCTTACCCAGAGACCCAGCTTCAACCCTCCTTCTGAGAAGGCTTCAGCTACACTTAGACGATCGTCATCTGCCAGTACTAGGAGAGACTCGCCTGGTGTGGCCATCAACACCGCCTCAAGAGCGTTTGCGGCGGCTTCCTCGGGTTTCAACTGTCCCCGCCTGGATCTCAGCCACTGCCCATTTAACCCTTGGCAGCCCCGTACAGATCCATTTGTCGGCCGGTCCGCAGGCAAGTTACTTAAGAGAAGTGCCTCCACATCTACCGGGGCGTGACTGTGGTGGCCAGAGCCTTCGTGCTGATCACCGTTGAGACAGGCAGCGAAGACGAGGTGCTGACGAAACTCAGAAACATGAAGCGAGTGAAGGCAGCCTACCTTGTTTACGGCATATATGACCTAATAGCAAATGTCGAGGCAGAAACTGTCGAAGAACTGAAGGACGCCGTGCTCACGGAGGTCAGGGGTTTGGAGAAAGTAGCTAGCACCGTGACGCTGATCGAAGTCACCCCTCAGTAGTCACACAGCATTCTGGCGACCGACCTGGCTTCTCTGCGATGAAGAGTGGTGCAAACCAGGCACAAGCGGGAAGCCGTCATCGAACAACATAATATCGATCGATCATCAGCCCTGGTCTAGAGCCTGGGTGGAGGTCTCAGAGGCAACTCCGATGAAGATAATGGTCGTCTCGGAGAAACCCGACGCATGTATGAGGATTGCGGCTGCCCTGGATTCTGGAGCAGTGAGAAAAAGCGTTCATGGCATGCCCTTCTGGATCGGAAAGATAGATGGAAACACCGTGATCTTCGCCTCGTCTATAGGGCATCTCTACACCCTGTCCACCAAGCAGCCGGGCTATCCTGTCTGGACCTACAGCTGGAGGCCCAGAGCCGAGGTTGAGAGGATGCCCCGTCGGCTCAGGCAATCCGTGAACATCTTCATGAGGGGGCTCGCTGCCCTAGACTCGGAGATCGACCTCTACGTCAATGCCTGCGATTACGACTTGGAAGGGAGCCTCATAGGCTACATGGTTCTGCATCGTCTTCTCCGAGGGAAGCACCAGAATGCGAAGAGAATGTTCTTCTCTACGCTGTTGCCGGAAGAATTGAGACAAGCCTTTCGGAGGCTGCAGCCTATGGACGCCGCCAACGTTGAGGCGGCCCTGGCGCGGCATGAGACGGACTTTCTCTACGGAGTGAACGTGAGCCGAGCCCTGACTGCGGCGCT
>JBGVSY010000116.1:0-7467 GCA_041862235.1 Nitrososphaeria archaeon
TTCGCGTATCTCTTCGATAAACCTTCTTAGAACCAGGGACGAGGCTACCCATCGATCAATTGAAAAAAGAAAAACCTCTAACTGTCTTGACAACGACAGCGCTAAGTTCTGGCAAGATGCCGACAGATTTGTTTTCTGAATCGCTACGAGCGATTACTTTTTCTTCTTTATTAGCGTTATCGTCTTCTTCTTTGGGTCCACATCTATTGACAGCAACTCGCCGGCCTTGAAGGGGAACTGAGAGTCCCTTGCGATCTTTGAAGGGATGTGAACCAAGAAGCGATCATACTTCTTGCCCTGAATCTTAGTCGAGGTGTTCACGAGACGGGTTTTTCCTGAAAGCATTTTTCTGCACTTCTTTGGTTGAAAGCTTGGGGAAAACTGGCGGCATATATAGTTATCCCGTAGCTAGGAGCGTAGTGAACAGAAAAAAACTCCGTCATTTTGCGATCAACCACGCAAGCAGCAATGAGAACTGGTTTTCAAACAGACGGTCGATCGAATTGAGGGAGAGGAGGGCTTCTCGGCTCCCGGTGCTACACGCCTGATGTGGAGCCGCCCAGCTGCAGGCTCAATGAGACGACTGGCGACAGAGCTATAGCTGCTAGGGTTACCAGTGTGAGGATGAATGCGTGCTTGAAGCCTGCGGAGAGCCTTTCCTCTGCGACCTTTCCTGCCACGAGGCCGCTTATGGCTCCGTTCAGCGCGAGTGGCGGGACGAAGAGCATGACGAATTCTCCGTAGGCTATGGACATGCTGGCTATGGAGAGGATGCTCCTGAGGAAGCCGATGAGCACGACGGTGGAGGCGACCAAGACCGCATCGCCTATGTACGGGATCAGTATGAGTGGGCGCATCGTCATTTGCTTCTGCTTCTCTAGGGCCTCGATGTTCTCTCCGAAGGCGGTGAGCGTTTCGAGGATCTCAGGCGTTCCGCCGCCCACGTCGATGGCGTCTATCAGGAGGTACATCGTTATCTGAGGCAGCCATCCGCGGACCTTCTCGTGGAAGGTCTTGTAGATCTGCTGCAGGGGGAGCCCCCAACCTATCTGGCGAGCCATCACTTTGAGGTGCTTCGTGAAGCGACCGTAGTCACCTGTCTTTGCAAGGTTCTGTATGCATCTCTCTGGGCTCATCCCTGTCTTCCTCACCTCGACGAGGTCTCGGAGAAAGTTCGTTATCCCTCTCGACACCTCGGTCGATTCCTTGGAGTAGTGGTGGTGGATGATCATTCCGGGGATGAACCCGATCATTATGGTCAGACAGAGTCCTATCGAGGACTCGAAGCCGGGTTCAAGGCCTAGCAGCGTCCTTATGGATTCGGGCACCGTGAGGAAGGGAGCAAAGAGGGTCTGGAGCGGGTAGACGTAGTAGGGAATCACGAAGATGAACATGCAGAAGAACATGAGCGGCAAGCTCATTGCAAATAACTTGTAGATCCTCCAGTCAGACGCCGGGTACCTGGGCTGGAACATGTCTGTGAGGTAGACGAAGATCATTGATATGACAGGGAGGAGGATGTAGGCGAAGAGCACGAAGGAGTCGGCTGTGAACATACCTATGTCGGCGGGTAGGACCTTGGAGATGATGAACATCACGTACATGCCGAGGGCGAGCAGGGTGGCTACAGCTGCGTAGCCCTCCATGAGCATGGCGACCCTCTCGCCTATGATCTTGAACTTGGAGCTCCTCTCTTCGAAGATCATCTGGGTTCTCCTGTGGAGGTAGTGCACGACGTCACCTCCGATCCTGAGGGTGGAGGCGTAGCCTAGGAGAAGATCCTTGTACTCCTTGGAGGGAAGGGCTTTCGCCGATTTCTCCATGGCTGACACCGGGTCCATGCCCACGGCCTTGACGTCGATATCCATTATTCGGGCGGCTTCGGAGAGATTGGGGAGTAGCGTCACCGTCTTCAGGCGTTCCATGCTCTTGTATGGCGAGATCCCTCCGGTCGCCATGACGCTTATGTAGGCCGAGGCGAACGGCACCTCTGTCTCAAGGTTGGAGGCCCTTACCTGAGCCGCAGACGCGGGAATCATGACGCCTACGAGAAGAACAAGCACGGGAGCAGCGAGCGCGGCTAGGGAGAGCAAGCCGAAGAACGGGAAGAGAATGAGGGCTAGGGGAGCGGTGATGACGAGGGCTATGATGAAGAACAGCCCTATGATGGAGGTGTAGGTCTCGGGGTAGATCCTCTTGCCAGAGGCGTCCAGATGCTTGGGGATTCCCCTGAAGACCTTGAGCAATGGAGCGCCTATCCATCTAAAGTATGCGAGTGAGAAGCCGGCGAGGCTCATTGTTTCACGGCGCCTCCGCTGGTGGCAGAATAGTTAAGCCTTTAATGGACAATGCGTTCAGCTTTTCCTGAACAGTCAGGGTCCCAGGCGGTCTTAGATCTTTCTTTGGCGGAGCCCGGCTAGCACAGTCGAGGTTTTGCGATTAGGATGAGGGGAATCTGGCGCCGGCACAGGGCAGCCGAGATCTGAGTGAGCGGCTTAGAATCGCTGAGCGATTGTCCAAACACTCGAGGAAAACGGGATTCAGTTTTTCTTGAGCACAATACTATAAAGCCCCACGGCGGGCGCGGGCTTGAGCATACATGGCTCGACTCAAAAGAGTAAGGAGAGATGGAAGAGCTATCAGCCCTGTCATCGCCACCGTTATCATCGTCGCCATAGCCATCGCCATAGCCATAGCAGTAGCCTTCTGGGCAGTCGGCCTGACCGGGATCTTCACCCGGTACGAAGAGGTGAAGCTAACGTCGGCCTACGCGGAAGGCGAATCGACACTCGGTTTCACAGTCAAAATGAAGCTCAAGAACACAGGTTCAGCCGACGCAACGCTGGACGACTGCTTCATAAACGGAAAACCATCTGATGCCTTCTTCACCGGATGCACTGTCATGGCGGACGCCGCCAGCTCTATCGGCGGAGCCGGAACGGGTACCTACACATTGCGGTCCGGAAAGCAGGTCGACGTTGTCATTTGGCTTCCTATTGGTGCTGCCAGTAGTGGACAAACCTTGGACATCAAGATGCACACCGCCGCCGGAAGGGACTACCCGCGAGCTGTGGTTCTTCCTTAGTCTCTTTTTTTTTCTTGCCTTCGTTCGTTCGATCCAGGGGGTCTTGATGGACTCCTGGATCGGTCATGCCAAGCGAGTGAGGACGGTGAAAAAACACGTTTTCGCCTGATCGGCGAACTGCAGCCGCGGCTGTGAAGTGGAGTATCCTGTTTCTGTTCCCACTGATCATAAGGTCCTGGGTGTGGATCGCCGGCTCAGGAATGGGCTTCATAGAGTTCGATACTTCCGACTACTTGAGTGTAGGCAAAACCTATGTTCAGAGCCTTCTTTCAGGTGATCTGATCCAATTTTCGGAGGGAGCCTGGCATCCCCCGTTGGCCAAGATCCTGATCGGGCTTGCGCAGTTGCCTTTCAGCGACCCAAATGCCTCATCGGAAGCCGCGGTGCTCCTCCTATGCATTCTGTCCGCATCCATCTGCGTGGTTACGTACTCACTAGGGAGTTCTATCGGAGGCAATGCAGCCGGATGGATGGCGTGGGCATTGGTCAGCTTCGACCCCGGGATGGTCGCCTGGACGACTGCCTGGCTTGACACTCCAATGGTTCTGTTCACACTGTTGGCACTCCGTTACCTGTACCGAAACGGGGGAAAGAGGAGCTCCGTGCTTTCAGGCTTGTTCATCGCGCTCGCATTGCTCTGCAAGTACTCCGCTGCTCCGTACTTCCTCCTAGTGCTGATTCTGACGAAGAAACCGGATTCCAAGTTGGCGCTGACCGTGCTGACGTGTTCCTTGATTGTTGCATTGAACCCGCAGTTCTGGGCTCTAGAGGGCAGGTCAGCTCTGTCCGGCGCGGTGACCTCGGGTTGGGGGTTTTTGCCTTACACTCTTGGTTTTGCCCTGTATGCAGGTCCTCTCGCGTATCCCTGGGCATTCTTGACGGCGATGGGGCGTTTTCCAGCGTACTCGTTCTTCACGTGGGGTGGTGATTCGCTGGCCCGGCAGTTTGTCGTTGTTCCCTCTGCTGCGCCTCTCGTTGTCCTCGGCCTTCTCCTGCTTCCCATTTTCCTTCAGTCGAGACGATGTCTCAATCACCAAACGTTTCAGGTCCCCTTCGTCTGGCTCGGATCAGCCGTATTGGCTCTCGCGCTCCTTCCAAAGTCGTACCCATACTACGAGGTAATGCTTGTCCCTCAAGCTGCACTTTGTGCTGCGGCGGTTCTCGGATGGCTCCGGTCCCAACGCTACCGACTACATCTTGAAAGTCCATGGAGACACCTTCGCGTGCCCGGAACCATTCTGGCTGTCCTTGGATGTGTCTATGTCGCCTTGAGCCCTTTCGCCGTTCTCTTCAGACTGATCCGCGGCTCTTCGAATCCCTGGGTTCTAGTTCTGCAGACGCTGAGCCCTGGGACAATCCAGAAAGGTCTAATGCCCCTGGAATCGCTTGTGGCGTTCCTCTTCACAGCCGGCCTCGCGATCTGCTCCATCATCGTTGCGACCCGTTTCTTAGGCGTGATTTCAGGCTCGAAAAGATCACCTGATTCACCCACCGTGCTCGTAACGGCGCCCTCCTCGAGTTTTGCACGGCGTTTCAGAAAAATCTCCTCGAAACACGCTCAGGATTTCCTGAACACAACCCTCAAACAGCACGTCAGGAACCTATCGGATAGGCTCAGGATGTCAACTCAGACGGCTGAGGGTGCCGACACCGATCACCCAGTACACATCCAAGGCGCGGGTCGATCCAGAGACCGCAAATCCGCCTTACGTCAAGGTGACCAGTGAAGTGCATGCGCGTTTGACAGAGCCTCCCTTTGACGAGTCCACATCGGGCACGCTGCAAGGCGGTTCCGCAAGCCCTAATCCCGAAGATTCAGGACCCAGGATATGCCTATTCAACCACAAAGAACTCGAAGGGCTCGACGGCGGGACGATCCGGATAAGACAAATGATCTCGGCCATGAGACGAATCAACGCCCGGGTATCGGTTTTCACCTACTCAAAATCCCTCAAGTCGTATTGGACCCACGACGAACATTTCTTTGCTTTCCCAAACCTTACGTGGCCTATCCTGAGAAAGATGGGCTCCGCTCTATATCGAAGAAATGAGGGTGCCTCAGCAGTTGACATACTCCTAGCAAATAAGCCAAGCTTGTCTGCACATGCCAGAAACTACGTAAAGGCTTGCGACCTAGTTCAGTGCGAGCACATCTGGTCTAGCCTCTGGCCCCTCGCTCAGGCGAACGCACTCGGGAAGCCCTCTGTGCTCGACGACCACAACGTTGAGACTCTTTTCGCCAGGCGCCTGTGGGACAGCGTTGGCAGAGGTGTTCTTTCTTCTGTCTGGCTCGCCTATGTGAAGCTGCTTGAACGAATTGCCTGTACATTGGCCTCGAAGATCATTGTGACTTCGGAGTTTGACAGGCAGGTTCTAAGCCGCATTCTGGACGTCCCTCTCAGGAAGATTGTGGTCGTGTCGAACGGCACAGACACCCGCCGCTACCGTCCCAACACTGATCGCGCCACGGAGGCAAGGTCGAAGCTCGGAATACCAGACTCAACCCCTCTCTTGGTCTTTGTGGGCCGCCTAGATTTCCCCCCAAACCTCGTAGCCGCGAGTCTTATCGTTGAAGACATCGCACCAAAGGTTCTGAGGCACAACCCCGAGGCGCGCTTTCTCATCCTAGGTCGCCAGGCTCCCAGTAGTTTTCTACACTCGGTGAGGGACCCCAGGATCATAGTCTCCACAGACCGGGATGACATCGGGTACTTGAATGCGTCTGACGTCTGCCTGGCACCGATGACCGTTGGGTCGGGAACGCGAATCAAGGTGCTAAACTATTTTGCGTGCGGTAAAGCCGTTGTCTCAACCGACATAGGCGCGGAGGGGATTGCTGTGAAGGATAGAGAAAACGTGGTGATCTCCTCGCTCAAGGATTTCCCTGACACGATTGATTTGCTCCTTTCCGACGAGGCGCTACGTGAGGAGATTGGTTCAAAGGGGAGAAAGCTCGTTGAAGAGAAATACGACTGGAAGACGACGATGCGAGGTCTTGGGGGCATATACTCAAGGATACTCAAGCAAGCCTAGACGTTCAGTGCAGCCGTCTGCCGACGTCGATCGAATTCTTCGTGGAGAGAAGAAACGTGGTAGAGGCCGGTCTGCGGGAATTCGCCCGTTCGTCTCAGTGATCGTTGTGAACTGGAACGGAGCCGAGTGCTTGCCTAGGTGTATCGAATCGGTTCTTCGCCAAAGCTACAGCCCCATGGAGGTCATCGTCGTCGACAACGCTTCGACGGACGGCTCGCCCCAAATGGTTTCCAAGCGATATCCAAAGGTTCGATTGATCGAAAGCTCAGTCAATCTGGGGTTCTCGGCCGCCTGCAACCTCGGGGCGAGGGCTGCCTCAGGACAAATATTGGTGTTGTTCAACAACGATGCCGTCATGTCTCCGGGATGTATGGAAGCGCTTGTTGCCCCGCTTCAGTCTGTAGAACGCGTCGGCGTCACGGGGGGAATGGTCACCTACAGGGATGGGACGCTGGTCTGGAACAAGGGCGGCAGGTTCGACTGTTTCACGGGGACAAACTGGCACATCGACCAGGGAAAATACCTCGATGCCTGTGTTCAGGCCGACTTGGACTACGTGCCAGGCGCAATGCTTGCGGTCCGAAGAGAGATCTTCGACTTGGTTGGAGGACTCGACGATGCGCTGTTCCTATACGGCGACGACTTGGACCTCTGCCTTACCGTCTCAAGGATGGGTCTCGCTCTCGTCATAGTTCCAAATGCCCTGGCGGTTCACCTGGTTTCCTTCTCGCGCACGACCACATCGACACGACGGGTGTTCTACCTGAAGACACGCGGCCAGTTCTACGTGATCTGCAAGCAGCTTCCTGCTCCTCTGGCCTTGTCCGCCCTGTTTGTCCAGATGACAGTTCTTATGCTCTTCGAATCAATAACGATTGGGCCGGCAAGGTCTTTGGCCGCTGACAAATTTCGAGCGCTCCTCTGGGTTCTCGGCAAACGCCGTCGGATAGCCGAAGCGAGGCAGAGACTCCGTTCTTTGGGGGGCTTGAGGCCTAGAATCAGGTTGAGAGAGTTTGCACAACTCGCTGTGAACCGCATCCTAATGAGAGGGTACTACTGGTAGGCGATTCGATCGCCTCCGAGCGTCACCTACCGATCCGAGCAGAAAACAATCGATCTCGTGGCTTCATTCTCTTTTTCTTGAACCTAACGCTTTTATTCACCGGTATGGAGCTGAGCCGGGCAGCGGAGATGTTGCCCCTGCGTTTACTCAAGCGTAAGAAGAAGAAGGAGAAGAAACCAGAAGTCCCACCTATCATAATCACATCGATGCCTCCAGACTACGAGACGATCGAGGAATACTGGATCAAGGAACCCTTCGCCAAGGTGATCGTAGCTCAGCCCCCCGA
>JBGVSY010000117.1:0-3390 GCA_041862235.1 Nitrososphaeria archaeon
TGTCGACGATGGCAAGTACATGGAGCTGATGTCTAGGAAGCGAGGTCAAAGACTGACTAGGTTCGGGGATGTCACAGGGCTCTGCAAACAGGCGGCCCAGTCAAACTAGCCGGTCGATCAATTATCCGTCAAGAGTACTAGAATCCACAGACTGTAGATCGCTAGAGTATGAATCCGGATTATGCTTCCATCGATCAATCGATGATGTGCTGTCCTGAGGCGGAAGCCCTCCATTCAAATCCATGGAGAAATCGTGGAACGAAACCGTTCTAAGAGGACATACCAAAAACGCTATATGTCCAGCTTGTCACCTAACCGGCTGTGAACGAAACATGGAAGCGCCAGGAAAACCGGAACGCGAGTACAGCGTCACCGAGATACTCGAGAGATCATTCAACCTCTACTCACGACACTTCGTCAACCTCTACCTCCCCTTCCTCGCCGCCGCCATAGTAAGCGGGCTGCTCGGCGCACTCATCGCCGCCATGATCTGGGTTCCTTCGATCTGGGACCCCTTCGGCGCGTATGATCTTGTGGACCTGTCCAGACTCTTGGGATACCTGGGGGCCTTGATAGGGGCCGGGATATTGAGCGGCATCATCTCATGGGTTGTGTCAACCCTGGCGATGGGCGCCGCAATACGATACGCCTCAGAGGTCATAGAGAAAGGCAGAGCGGACCTGTCGGAGAGCGTCTCCTACACCGGATCCCGTCTCCTCGCCCTCCTAGGAGCCGGCATAATCACCGGCATACTGGTAGCGATCGGCCTGATCTTCCTAATCATCCCCGGCGTCATCCTCTTCCTTATGTTCGCCGTCGTCGTCCCCACCATCGTAATCGAGAGGCAAGGGATCTTCGAGAGTCTCGGCAGAAGCAGGAAGCTCATGGGACGCCGCTGGCTCAAGGCCTTCGCACTCTTCATACTGATAGGCATCATCTTAGTAGTCGTCGGCGCCGTCGCTGGTGCCATCTCGATGTTCTTCGGCCCCCTCTCAATTCTGGTGTCGAGCATCATCAGCGCCCTCGCCCAACCCATCTACGCGGTCGCCCTCGTCTACCTCTACTACTCCGTGCTTGCCAAGGAGGGAGAGGCAAGACCACCGGAAGGACCCCTGGGCGGCCCGATCTAGCGTCCGTGCACCACCGTCGGCTGGATGTCCAAGACGAACTCATGAACGAGAAACAAGGCAACCGATCGATCGATGCGAGCCAGCGGCATCTTCACGTTTGTCGATCGACAGAAGCTGGAAAACTAAGCCCAGTAATGAACACCCCCCTCACAAGCATGCGATCGATGGATCGACCTGAGATACTTAGACTCCTTTGTCTGCCCTCCATGAATCATTGATCGAGTAAGGTCTGGACCTGATGAGACACGTCTAGCTGGTTGTCTGGATCGAGAAAGCCTGGGTCCCTGTGAACAGTGCCAGCGTCACATCGATGACCATGGGGAATCAAGAATACCAGAATCGATCGATCCGAGCTAGACACCGAACCTTCCTTCAAACGAATTTTTGACTATCTGTTTCACATGGTTCAACGACAGGCCCTGGGCTAGCGCGATTTGCGTCAGTTCATTGGTGATGGTTGTGTTCGAGAACATCCTGTTGTCTGAGTTGACAGAAACTCTGAGGCCGTATTCCAAGAACTCCCTTAGTGGATGGTCTGCGTAGCTTTCAACAGCTCCGGTGTGGAGGTTACTCGTGGGGCAGAGTTCCAAGGTGACCGCCGCGTCTCTTATCTCTATCATCAGGCCCGGGTTACCTCTCAAAGTCACCGCGTGTCCCAGCCTGTCCGCATGTAGCTCGCGGAAAGCGACCTCCACGTTCTCCGGCCGTTCCAAGACCTCTCCCGCATGCACAGTTCTCTTCATGCCGTACCTTCTCGCCAGCTCGAAAGCTTGCTTGTGCTCCTGCGGTGGGTGATCGGGGTCGTCATCAGCCAAATCCACGCCGACGACACCTAGACGCCTGTGCCTCAAATCCAGCTTCACCATCTCAACAGATCTCTGAGGACCCTGCTCACTTAGGCAACAGAAGATCTGGTATGCCCTAACCCCGATGTCTCCGCCGGCTTCGAGCCCCCTCGCCACAGCTTCAACGACCTCTTCAACCGAGAGCCCGGCGTCGAGGTGCAAGGTTGGGCAGTACCTTATCTCCGCGTACGTGACGTTCTCACGACTCAGATCTTCGCAAAGCTCCGATGCAATCCTCTCCAGAGCATAATCCCACTGCATCACACTCAACGACACCTTGAATCGATCGAGGCACTCGCTAAGCGTCATCCCCCTTCGAAATCTGATAGATCTCCCCAACTGTTCCCTATCGTCGAAAGGTAGTTGGACGCCCTCTTTCTTGGCCATGTCTATTATGGTTCCCAGCCTCAACGAACCGTCGAGATGTAGGTGGAGCTCAGCCTTCTCCATCTCCTCGATCTTCTCACGGATCCCTTTCATGTCGATGCTCTGTGAGCGGAAGCTGAGGCATTTGAGGGTTTCCGACCCTTCGTAGCCGGACTCCCAACAGGGTGCGCCCAGATTTAGGTATCAATCGACAAAGACTTTTATGGGCGCTCGACCGATCCAGCCTGTTGTTGGCGATCAATCTTGAGTGAATCTGACGAGACTGCCCTTTCAGACGCTCTGTCATCCGACATTGCAAACAGGGTGTTGGCACTGCTCATAGAAAAAGGAGACATGTCGGCCGGTCAACTCCAAATACAAGCAATTGCGGTCGCAGAGGACTGTGCGAAGAATCTGCACCTCCTTGAAAGAGCTGGCGCTATTGCGTTTGTAAATGGAAGGTGGAGAGTAACAGACAGAGGAAAGGAGATTTGGAAGAAGTACTTCGCTTGAATCCGACCTGATCGATCGATCAAGCCTTGTGACTGTCCCAACGGAAAAGCATAATTTGGGAAGTAGGCGATCGCAGTATGGGGACATGTAGCTGTAGAGGGAGGTGATACTTTGGGTGGGATAGAAAAGTCGATTGAAATCAGGGCTCCACCTGAGAAAGTCTGGGAAATGCTTGCTTTGGACAGGTTTCCAGAATGGATGGATAGCATGAAGAGCGTGGCGTACACGTCTGAGGTGCGTACTTCCGAGGACAAGTATAGAGTGGGTGCCTCCGCTCATGTAATTGCCCGGGAGGGGGAATTTGATTTGGAGATTATGGAGAATATCGAAAACGAGAAGATTTCGAGTCGTTGGCGGGGCACGGAGCGAGTACGAAACACGATTGTAACATATACCCTGAAACCCACGGAAGCAGGAACTGAAATGACGTATGCCGTGGACTATGAAATGCCTTGGGGAGTTCTCGGCAAGTTCCTCGACAAACTGTTCGCTCAGAGAATGGCTGAAAAGACAATCGAGAAAGAGTCAAAGAAGTT
>JBGVSY010000118.1:0-3059 GCA_041862235.1 Nitrososphaeria archaeon
CGAGTACTTGACCTTGGAGGTAGTGTTGGGTTCTTCTGCGGGGAGTATGATTTCCTTGTCGTATGTCGTCTTGAGGTTCTTGGTGATCTCAGGGACGTTGACACAGCGCTCGTCATAGCCAACGAAAACCACGGCCATCGTGAAGCTGACTTCTCGGTCGATTGATAGAGTGGCTGTCTGGGCGGTGCCTGTAATGGCGGGCAGAAGGGTGTTCGATCCTAGAGCCAGAATCAGCAGAAGGATGAGTAAGCCTTCCTTCATTCCAGTGCAGACCGAGGCGGAGGTTACAATGAGTTAAGGTTTCGTCTCACTCAGAGTTGGTGATAGAACCCTTCTAGAGTGTGAGATAGCTATCGTCGGGTCCGTTCCACAGGCCATTCAGGCTGCTCACGGGCTTCGAGCACGGCTACATATTTTCTGTAAGCAGAGATGAGTTTGGAGACCCTGTCGGCGAAGATCTCGACAGCCGAACCGAAATCTTGCCAGGTTGCATTTTTTGTTCGCGACATCTTCTTCAGGCGCTCAACGGCTTCTTCGGCCTCCATCTCGTAGGCATCGACGATGCCTCTCAGCCTGAGCATCTCCTCTCTGCTCATGGCTCCTTGCTCAAAAACACCTCATATAAGATCTTCGCAGCCTCTTCGACGCCGCATAAGACGAACAGATCGATCGACAATGCTGCACGATTTGGGCATACGCAATCTATTTCACTCCAAGAAAGCATGTAGAATCATGAAAGATGCTGGTAAGAAGCCGAAAACCCATAGGATAACTGCCACAGTCAAGAACATCCGGGGAACCTGCCCAATCTACAAGCCCAATGACAAGCTAGTCTTCGAAGGATTCTACCTACTGTCCCATCAGTCAAGCCCAGTCTGCATTCACGCGCTCTCGGCGATGAACACCCTCCTCTCTCCCTTCCTGCATGGGGTTGGCGCCGACGAGTTGGGCATAGGCTCCAGCCCGGACATCGGCTACCTCCAATGCCCGGATCCAGGCCCTCCCTACACGTCGGGGGGGACCGTCACATTCGAGCTCAAGAGGATGGAACTCAGGCCTCGGCGGCTGAAATCATAGCTAGATCAGAGTGCTGCGCGCCTTCTCACCAGCACAAGCAGGATCACGGCGAGTGCGAGGGGAATAACGAAGGCGACGACAACAGGCTCGTAGGCCGCGACCTCGACGGTCTTGGTCGCCGTCCTCGTGTTGGTCGACATCGAGACAACAGTGGTGGGGGGCTGCGTGGTGGTGGAGCGCAAGAACGTTGTGGAAACCTCAGTGGTGTAGATGGTTGTAGTCTCGTTCGAGTACAACCAGCTACTCTGGGTCGATGTCTCAGTTACAACAATGACCGGAACGGAGGTTAACACAGTCTGCGTCTCCGTTAGCGTCAACAACTCCACGGTCGTTGACACGGTAAGGTTCACAACCTGGGTCGTGGAAACAGAGGTTCTGAAGATGCTGAAACTCGTTGCAGTGGCCGTGACGTAGATAGTAGTCGTTTCCTGCGCGGAAGCGCTGCAGACAAGAAAGGAGCACACCACAAGAAGCAGATTAGATGCAGACTTCGTTCTCGACATTTCAGTACCTTCTCCTCAAGAGTATCAAGGCCCAGGCGAGGAGGAGTGCAGGAGTGGCAAACGCCAAAGCAACCAGAAGGTAGTCCACCGTCTTGGTTGTCTCTATGGCATACGTGGTCTGAGATGTCGTTCCGTGCTGAGTCTCTGTCGTTCCGGGAACCAAGATGGTAGTTGTTCTTAGCTCAGTTGAGCTTGAGGTGAGCGTCTCAAGGATGTAGTATTCAGTTTGGGTGACGACTACCACAATCTGGGTGACGGTTACGGAAGCGCCTGCGGATGTCTCTGTAACCTGTGTGGAGGCTGTTGTGGTCGACTCTGGCACGGTCAGGGTGGTTGTCGATGTGATGTAGCTGCGGAGGAAGGATGTGCTGGTGGTCGGGGCCGTAACGGTCGTTACTAAGAGGATTTCTGTGGTTGTCCAATAATCATCGATCGCCATTGGCCGAAGCGGTGCTTGGTAGGCCAGAGCGTAGCTATAGACCCCAAGCATCAGCAGCACAGATATGGCAACGACACCTATCATATGAGTCACACCCACGCGTATTTCGTAGATCTTTTCGTGAGGCTCCTTAGTCTCAGAGGTTTGTCTTGAAACGAAGCGATTTTCCGTCGTTTCGTCCTGGCTGCGCTTGGACTCAGTCAAGACCTTGACCTGTCAACCCGAACCTGGCGTTCCATTTATTAAGGTATCGGGAAGCAATTTGCATTCGGTTCATCAAAAGACGAGCGGTCGACGGAGCTTTCGTTTCCAAGCGCTTGGCGAAGACTTCGATGGATCCGTGGATCAACCTACCGGAGTAAGACTTGACCTCCCTTGAGGATATCACTTCAACCGAGTAACCGAGTGACTCCGCTTGTCTCTTGATAATGGAGAAGAGCTGCCCGAACCAGTGGTTTCTTTCTGCTAGCTCGTGAAAATGGATTATGCCTCCCACCTCTCTGAGAGCACTCAACGCGGCTGGCAGAGCCTTCTCGGTGCCTCTCAGGAAACCCATGATGACCCTGTCGGCAACTCCAGAGAGGCTCTGAGGAACGATGTCTCTGCAGTCTCCCAGGTGGGGGTGAACCACTCCGTCAACATTGTTGAGCTCGATGTTTCTCACGAGGTATCCATGGGCCTCAGGGTTCAGCTCGACCGCGTGGACCGCCCTCGGCCTCCAGATGACCGCTGCAGGAATGGAGAACTGGCCTATCCCTGCGAACATGTCAACTACTGTTTCCCATCTCCTCACCCCAAGAGCTGTCCTCATCCTCTCCAGGCTGTTCCCCAAGCAGAACATGAGCTTGGCGGCATCCAGGGAGTAGAGACATCCGTACTCCTTGTGAACCGTCTCTGTCTTTCTCTCGCCAGCCAGATATTCGACTCTCGGTTGTCGGAGCTCCCCAACGATCTCGTTGATCCTGAGCACGGTTCTCCCCTGGCTGTAGAACTGAAGCACGGCTTTCCCGATCTCTCCCCCTCGGTCCGCAAGCCTCTCC